>JBEKYG010000080.1:0-14736 GCA_049511215.1 Acidobacteriota bacterium
CGGACCACAGACGCTGCTACGTGGGCTCAAGCGCTTCCAGGATATTGCACTGGGAACTATATTGTTCAGCGATGAACCAATCGATCTTGTTGCTATGAATTAACTTATGGGGCACGCGCAGCTCTAGCCCGCATTTCTCACCAATAAGCTGGAATAGGCTTCCTTGAGCCGCCGAGGGTGATTCGAACTGGGGCTGCGGCCTCAACATCGGGCGGGACAGACATGCCAGACCGTAAATTGGCCTGTAAGATTAAGTATTTGTGCCGTTTACCCATTTTTTCCATGCGCAGAAGACAGGCTTCGCCCTTTGCTCCACTCTCGCCCGGGAGGCCTACAAACGGCTTTCAGGAAATGGAACCTGCAATTTGCAGGTTTTTGTAAACCTGTGCAAAAAGTTCGGCATAGGGATAGCCGCCGGCTAACGAAACCCATATCTTCCGCACCGTGATCTTTACCTGGGCTCCGATTTTGAGCACCTTCAGCCGGATCGTTTGGCATTGAGCGGCTGCCATCTGGGTCCCCCGCAGGCCAATGCGCCGCAACGCCTGCATCAGCAGGTAGGCCACTGATGAAAAGTAAAGCCGCAGTTGGTTCGCTCTCATCTTGCCGGTGCTGGTCCGATCGGCAAACAGCCACAACTGTTGCTCCTTGATTCGATTTTCCATTTCGCCCCGGGCGCAATACAATTCCTCATACAGCGCCTGGGCATTCATCTCTTCCTTGCTGATCGAGGTCACCACAAACCGGGGATTGGCTCCTTTCTCCAAATGTTCTGCCTTGGCAACGACGCGCCGTTCTCGAGTCCAGCTCTCCCGAGTCTCGTAGCGAAAGTCCTTGAAAACACGCGCGGCCTTTTTCGTTTCTTCGTACAGTTTCAGGGCTTGCTGCGACTCCTCGGCAATCATCGCCGTTAGCCGCTCGTTCTTCGCAAATCCCACTACATAATCGACCTGGTTGCTCTCGCACCAAGCCATGATCTTATCTCGGCAGAATCCTGAGTCGCCTCGGACTACGATTTTCACCTCGGGCCACGCAGCCCGAATCTGACCTATGATGCGCTCGAGCTCTTCTACCGTGCCTTCGGACGCATCGATGTTGCTCGACCGCAGCCGGGCACATAGCAAGAACTCTCCGCAGAATATATACAGAGGCAGGTAGCAGTAGCTCTTATAGTAACCGTGAAAAAACCTCCCCTCTTGATTGCCGTGCAGCGGATCGTCTGTTGCATCGACATCCAGGACGATCTGTTCTGGAGCCACCTCGTGCGCTTTCAGGAAAACGTCCACCAACAGCCGATCGATCGCCTCCGGCTTCATAATGATTTTCTTGTATCGCAGCTCTGCTGCCGTCGGCGCGGCAGGCGTGAGTTCCAGTCGATTCAAGGTGCTCTTGCCCGCCATTGCCTTCCCTTGATCCTGCTTCCGAACTCGGTCTTTTCCCTCCGGATCCTCCTTGCCGACAAGAACAGCCAGCAGGGCATCGCATCTCAGTTCATCATGATCATTAAGATCTTCGTAGCCCAACGCCAGCGCATACACCCGCTGCGCGATCAGTTCGAGCACCGTATGTTCGATCAGATCCTGATCCCGCAAATCTTCAAAACATGCGGCGAATCCGCGAATGATCCCGGTCCGATTCTCCACTTCGCGCAGAAGAAGACCGCCAGCGTCGGAAGTGATATTTCCGCCGTCGAATTTTCCGACTATTTGCCTCTGTCCGAGTGGGTGAAATTCAAGCTGAATTGGAGTACACTGTGTTTCCATAGGGCTGGCTCCTTTGATTGGCACAAGCTGTTCTTGTCAAACTTCTTATGCCACAAAGAGCCAGCCTTTTCCATCTTATTGGTGAGAAATGCGGGCTAGCGAAACGGAGTTATTGCGCTTTCTCGGCCCGGTTGCGTGCCGCCTGCAGCCACATCGTTCGAAGCATCCCGGACCCCGGGTAGATCAGGCGCCAGTAGACAGCCGTCGCCCGGCGACTCTCGGGTTCCAGCGCGTGAAGGCGCGTCTCGGTGCTGACCGTTGTCCAACCATTGCCCGCGTCATCGACTTTCAGGTTGAAGGCGACCTTTACCCACTCCCGTTGGTCAAATGAGGCGAAGGCCGCAGGTGACGAGAGGATGGGCTTCTCCCCTGTTGACCGGACGCGGCCTATTCCGCCGAACACCATCTCCCGTTCGTTCCGTTGAATCAGCATGTAGCCTGAGCTGGGATCCGAAAAGATGGCAATGATCGCGGGAGACGGATCTTTCGGCCGACTCCAACTCCGGCCCAGGGCGGCGTTCCGCACTTTCATCAGGATCGGGTAGGCCGCGAGTTCGTCGGGCGTGACTGCCTGCAAAGCCGAGTACGCCCTGGCAAGGGGAGCGTGCACACGGATCTGGTGGTGTTCTACGAATTCATACTGCGGCATCGCCCCGTCCAGCAGGGATGTGCGCTCCGATACCGTGGTCGTTGAGGCAGGCCAGAACAGCGCGAGGCCTGCGCCGAAAAAGCCAACCGCAATCAGGCATGCGGCTGCCTTCCTGCTACGGACAAAGATGGTTTTCAGAGGGTGGATCAGGCAGATCAGCCCTGTGATTACGAGTATGAGTCCGGCGTATGGGACGACGCTCGACAGTTTGAGGGGAGAATAATAATGAAGGACTGCAAGCAGGGACGCGAGAATCACCGCAATCAAAATCCGGATCAGCTTCACCATACGATGCTATACGAAAGCGCGGGTTCTGAGGTTCACCCGGCAAGTTGAAGGATAGTAAGGACAAGCTGCCTGAGGTTCCGAGATGCGGGGTACGACGCTCACGAGGCGCCCCTCCGCAGCTTCCGATATCGGCGTCTCATGTCAGCTCTCGGGAAAACATTTCCCGAAATCTCGTCCGGAAAACCAGGAAAACCAGGGACGCTACACGGTTTATGCGCGACCTAAAAACCGGGCAGCGTCCCCAGTTTCCATGCGCCTGACCACAAAAGCTGGATTCATCCGCGCAACCGGTTCTTTGTTCCGGTCAAGGTTCTATCCAATGTATTCCGCGGCAAATTTCTGGACGGATTGATAAAACTCTACCGCAAGAAGAAATTGCAATTGGTCGGACCCGCGGCCTGCCTGCAGGATGAGAAGCGTTTTGCAACCCTGATCCGACGGTTATACAAGAAACCATGGGTCGTCTACGTCAAGCCGGCGTTTGGCGGTCCCATGCAGGTGATCCGGAATCTGGGACGCTATACCCATCGCGTCGCGATTTCGAATCATCGGATCGTAAATTTTGATGGCGAGAAGGTGACGTTTCTTTGGAAAGACTATGCCCACGAGAGCAAGCAAGGGCTCATGACCTTGGAGGCCCCCGAGTTCTTGCGTCGCTTCTTTTCCCACGTTCTGCCCAAAGGATTCGTGCGCATTCGGCAGTTCGGGTTTCTGGCGAATCGTTTCCGTGCCAAACGGATTGAGCTCTGCCGCGAGTTGATTGGCGGGCACGTGGAACCCAGCCAGATTCCAGAACAGGAACCGGAACCGGACCCCGAGCTGCCCGAACCAACTGCCTGGAACTGCCCACTGTGCGGTACCAGAATGGTCAGGGTGCGGATGTTCAAGGCCGGAGATTGGTCGTCCCGAGGAGATTTTACTGATGACCCAATATGTTCAGCGGCCTGAAAACGAGCACGCAAAAATGACCGACTGGATGCAGGTGTGTTCGCTTGCTTGTAAAAGGTGTCTGGGTGCGGCTATGACGGTCTTCGCAATCAGACTCCAGACCTCCGGACATAGCCAGGTAAAGGATGATACATTTTTGCGCCTTAAAAGCCGCGGACCCGGGCTGGACTGATTAGAATTCAGCCAAAACCGAGATGCGCTGAAAAAATCGTGGATGCGCTGAAAAAATCGTGTATCAGGCAATATTCTGACAAGGCTGCGGGCTAATTCACCGCAATTATTGGACTCTTGCCAATAATGACGGGCCGGCGGCGTGATGCAGTCCCCATGCCATGTCAGGAGGTCTGGACTCTTTATGCCCGATTTATGTGCAATCCTCACTCCAAGCGGGATCTGCGCCGGTTTTCCGGCTATACCGAAACACGCTCCCCTGTATCTTGCATTCATTCAAAACCCATAAAGCGTCCGCCGCAAGCAGACAGCAGCTTCCTTCAAGCAAGTGGTCGTTATCGGAAATGCCTCGGCAACGAATTTTTGCTCGTATCCCGTGCTTTCTGCGCCGAGGCATTTCCGATAAACGCTAACAACTTACCGCCCGCGTGACCGGGGCCGGTTGTCTTTGTAACTTCCCAGAACGCCTCTGACGAAATTGGCCGCCAGAGGTCCGATGCACCATCGGCGCACCGTCGGCCTGGCTATCCCTTGTCAGGGTGCGTCCCCGCAGAGCCTGACTCCGTTTCACCAGGCGGCGCGAGTTTAACACGGTTGGGTTTTCCGGGGTTGCTTTTGGGACTCTGCCCCAAGCCCCAGGAAGGTTTGGCAGAGGATACATCAGGTAAGGCCTCGGTGCAGATCGCCGATCCTGGGCCTTCCTGGGAACCTATTTTTTCCTGCTGACCACGCGGGAACCCAAGATTCTGTTTTTCCTGGTCTGTCGTTTGGATTCAGCAGCAGACCAACCGGTCTATAGGATATTGGATGCAAATATTACTGGGGGCTCGCTGCCCCCATCTCCCGTGCAAATGGGGTTCTGCCCGAGGCCACCATCGGCGATTCGAGCCTCAGATGGGCGGCTGAATTGACGGCGGCCTTGCCGGTCAGGGGATGAACAAGGAGTGGAACGACCATGGGAAAATGGGACGCAAACCTATTTCGCTGCATTGCACCCTTTTTAGTCTGGACGGAGAAATCACGAAGTGGGTTGCGTCCCCATTTTCCCCGATTTTCGGCCCTATTTTTTCGTTCTAAGGAATTTCCCCAGCGATCGAGCAACGGCCCGGAGATCCTGACCAGGTAGCGCCGGATCATCGCCGGCGTGCAGGTGCACTGATGCAACGGATCGCCGAAGAAACCTCACTGGCAGCGTCGCGGCACCATGCATCTGCCCGCCCGGCTTTCGCGCCGGAATGTGAATCTATTTTGCGCGAGCACTAAGGTACGGAAAGCTTGACGAGCTGTTTGCCCATGTTGCGACCGTGCAGCATTCCGAGAAATGCGCGCGGCGCATTCTCGATACCGTCGACGATATCCTCACGGTATCTCAGCTTGCCCTCCTGCAGCCATTGGGTCAGCTGCTGGAGCGCTTCGGGATAGCGATCGGCGAACCGAAAGACAAGAAATCCCTCAGCCCGCGCTTGCTTCACAAGCAGGTAGGGTAACAGGCGCGGTCCCATTTCAGCCTGCTCCAGATTATATTGTGAGATCTGCCCACACACTGCGACCCTTGCTCTTGGTCTGAGAAGTCTGAAGACGGCATCCGTCATGGCACCGCCGACGTTGTCAAAGTATACGTCAATCCCCTCAGGGCAGATTTCATGCAGGGCGTCGTAGTAATTTTCGATGCTCCGGTAGTTGAAAGCAGCATCAAACCCGAGTTCGCCGACCATGTGATTGATTTTCGCGTCCGATCCCGCGGATCCCACGACCCGGCATCCCTTGATCTTGGCAATCTGCCCAACCACGGATCCTACCGCGCCGGCGCCCCCGGAGATGACCACGGTCTCACCAGGCTTGGGATTGGCAATCTCGAGCAGACCGAAATAGGCAGTCAAACCGGGCATGCCAAGAACACCCAATGCGGTGGAGATGGGCCCGATTTTCGGGTCGATTTTCCGCAGTCCCTGGCCGTCCGACAGCGCGTACTCCTGCCATCCCAGCATCCCTGCCACGATGTCGCCCTTGATATAATCCGGATGGTTGGACTGGACGACTTTGCCCACAGTCCCACCAACCATCACGTCGCCGATCTGGACAGGCCGCAGGTAAGACTCCTTGCCGCTCATCATCCCGCGCATATAGGGATCGAGCGAAAGGTAAATGATTCGAATGAGCATTTGCCCCGAACCAGGAGCCGGAACCGGTTTTTCCACAACGTTGAAATCGGACTCCTTCGGATAGCCTGCAGGTCGGGCAGCCAGAATTATCTGTCGGTTCATGGACATGGGTTTGCTCCTCCCGAACGATCGATTGTAAAACCCTCACCTACACTGTTCCCACCTAAGGGCCTGTCAATGAATAACGTTTGCACTTTGCTGCGGCCCCCAGGCACGCTGGCAAGGCGCGAGCGACGAGCATACCCGGTGTGGGTATGTAAGGAGCGAGCAACGCAGTCAGCGGGCCTGCGGGCCGCAGCCCGAGGGGCGCGGCGGCGGGCGGGCATCTGCGGCGTTGCCGCTCCTCGACGATGTCATCACATCGCCTGCGGCGCGGCGCCTTGCATCTGCCCGCCCGGCGCTCGCGCCAAAGTGTAAACGTTATTCATTGACAGGCCCTAACCACAGGATACGCCATCGTAGCAAAGGAATCATCACCTGTGTACGGGTAGGGGAGACTGCCAATGCCCGCGGGCTTTCCTTCATCCTGTGACTTCCGATTCCCGTCCCTTGGCAGGCGGGTTCTGGAGGAATGGCTCGTCATGTCCACCGCGTGCCGGACGCGGGGGGAATACAATCCTTCCCAGGGCCGTCGCCCACCAGCGAGCAACCTGAACGTAGGACAGCGGCTTTGACACGACGCGGACCCTGCCCCGCTTGATGGCATTCAGAATCGAATCCATCCGGGGCTCCGCATATATCCAAGTGAAGGTTCGCCCCAGCTGCCAAAGGTAATGCACGTCACTGTTGCCGATGAGCGGCTTCGCATGATTCGCTGCGATCCTCCGCGCGCGTCGATTAAAATCGAGCCCGGGAGCGTGAAATCCCGAAACTTCGATCGCATCGAAAACCTCGATGTTGCGATCGAGGCAGCGGCCCAGGCATTTGGTGCTCGGAAAGTATGGGTGAGGCGCCACCACGAGAGTGTCCGGACTGGAGAGGGCACGTATCTTCTTCAGGGTATTGAGATTTTCCGCGCCGGTCCGGAAATTGTAGAGGAGGATGTGCCGCCTTCCCTCGGTTGTAGTTTCCATTCCGGGTATCAACGTGATCCCTTGACGGGCAGCATATCCCGCAAGATCCTCGGTCCAGATATCCAGATTGTGACAGGTGATGGCCAGAATCCGATAGCCGAGGCCGGCTGCCTCTTGGATCAGTTCTTCCGCGGAATAGGCACACAGCCGGTAATCCGCCGGATCCAGGTGGCAATGAGCATGCATCTCGGCCTTCAACCATCGTTCCTTTTTATCTTGCTTGTCACTCACCTCTTGGTTCACCTCAAATAGCGATTCCGAGCGTTTCGAGAGCACCCTGTCCGGTTGGGATCAATGCTATCAGACTCTGCCGGGAAAGCAATGCCGCGCTCTCCCAATTGTCCGGCGGAGCTTCACTGTACCGACATATTGCGTATCGTCCCATGCTCCATTTTTATAAGGTAAAACGGGGTTGTCGCCCAGGCAGCACAAGACGCACAAAGGGAATCTCGTCATCGAAGCCGGGTACCCTGCAATCGTCGAATCTGCCTGACCGTGGGCGATAGATCGGTCGATCCTGGCGCCGAGACCGTACAGTCTGTTCAGCAACCTTTCGGCGTGATGATCGACCTTCTCCCGCGGCCCGTCGGATTGGAACGTGAGAAACAGCGGCACGCGACTTCCAATGGGTGTATAATTACGATGAGCCGTGCCCACCGGATCACGCGTCGTTCATCCGCACACGAGAGCTTTGATTCGCTCAATGCTCGCTTTCCAGGAGAGGAAAACCTCATGGCGAAGGATCTTGTTCTGCAGCTTAGGTATCTTGGCGTGATTCCGCAGGAAGGGCACCGCGAATACGGATTCCGAATTGAGAACAAGGACAAGGAGATCCGGCAGGTTGTTCTGACGATTGATGACGACCTGTTTCATCGGAATCAGCTGATGTTTCAGGAGGCGCCCGACCTCTGCTACCAGAAGGTGTTGACGGATCTCGGCAAGGAGCCCGCCGGCGAATCAGACTGGAGTATTTTGGCTGTCACCGCATCGGATGTCGCTCATTACAGAGAATCTCACCCGACCGCCAAGTCGCGAAACAAGGCGACACCCAAGCGGCCGGAACACCAGTAACCCGATGACGATCAGGTCTGCAGCACGATTTCGTCCGTGAGGTGAATCGGATCAAAGCCGGCGTCCGCTGTCCCCATGGAGCTGTTGTCTCCACACCACCCCAAGCGCAACTGGAAACCGATTTTACAGCCACTAAGTGAATCCCCCTGGGCCTCCAAAAAAAACTCAGTCGCGGCCTCAGAGCAAACTTTAAAGTTTCCAGCTCTTTCCGACGATGAAGTGAGTGTTGTTAGTGGAGATCCTTGGTGACTCAGAACGTCAAACCATTCATTGGGTGAAAGCAATGCGAGTAAAAGTCTCCCATGGTCTTTATATTCCGGCCCCCAAACTGAATCAGCTCCACATACTCAAGGAGATCGCCGCGGATCCGGACATCACGCAGGCAGAGTTGGCAAGGCGATGCGCACTGTCGGTGGCCATGGTCAACAATTATATGAAGGAGCTCTGTGACCTGGGATTCCTCGAATACCAGCGCAAGAACTCAAAGACCATCTCCTACCTCGTCACGGCCGCCGGCAAAGATGCGGCCAATGCCACCCATAGAGAACTTCTGCAAGAGTTGATCAACCTCCTGGCGGATGCTAAAGAGCAGGTGCGGGAGATCATTATGGCTCAGGCCCACAGTGACCTTCGCCGCGTGGTGTTATATGGTAGCGGCATCCTTGCGGAGATCGCCTTCCACGCGCTTGAATCAGCCAAGGTGAGTGTCATCGGGGTATGCAGCGATGATCCGGCCGATGTCGGCCAGGAGTGGTGCGGCAGGGAACGGATCAATCCCTCTCAGATTCGCTACATGGCGCCTGACGCGGTCGTGATCGCTTTACTGCAGAGATCGGACGACGTTTATCTACGCCTGACCCATCTGTCACAGTATGGCATCGAGCTAATACGCTTGGATTGCCGCACATCGGATGCCGCTTCTATGGATCAGGAAGTGAATCTCTCCTCCGCTGCGCTGAGATAATACAGGTCAAAAGGCACCCTCAAGGAGGAAAAAGGTGAAGATCCTGGATGCGAGCGACCTGGTCATCCCGGACATCAAGGTGATTCGTTTTGCGCGGTTCCGCGACCATCGTGGGTACTTCACGGAACATTTCCGTAAAAGTGATTTTCTCAGCCGTCTGCCCTTCATGAAAGACGTGGAGTTCCTTCAGTGCAACGAGAGCGCTTCAAAGTCGGGGACCGTCCGGGGCTTACACTTTCAATGGAACCCTTACATGGGAAAGCTGGTTCGAACCCTGAGCGGCCACATGGTTGATCTGGTTTTGGACATTCGCAAGGGCTCTCCAACCTTCGGCAAGATCCTCGCCTACGACATGCCGGCCAGCCCGAGTGCCGAGTTTGCAGAATGGATTTGGGTGCCCCCCGGTTTTGCCCACGGGAACTTCTTCATGGCGGACTCCCTCATCGAATACTTCTGTTCCGGAGAATACAGTTCCGGCTGCGAAGCGGGAGTTTCTCCTCTCGCCCACGATATGGACTGGTCCTTGTGCGACCCGACACTAAAGAACGATTTTGATGCCATCGTCATGAACACGGCTTTAATGACGGATAAGGACAGGAACGGATACTCCCTGGCCACGTGGCTTGACTCCCGCAATTCTAATCAGTTTGTATTTCCGGCGTAACCTCTTCAAGGCGTGCCGCACCTGGTGGCAGGACAATCCCAAACGCCAAGTTTGGGCGGAAGCTTTCTTGACAGTGCTCTCGCCTTCAAGGTACCTTTCTTGCCCTTCTGGTTCGCTCGGGTATAACCGCTTGCGGCCGGAACCGAGTCAGGAGAAATGGCCTTGTCCGAATTACCACCCAGGGAAGATATAAGAAACATCGCAATTATTGCGCACGTCGACCACGGCAAGACGACCCTGGTTGACGCGATGCTTAAGCAGAGCGGCACGTTTCGCGAGAACGAGCGTGTGGTGGAGCGAGTGATGGACAGCCTCGATCTCGAACGCGAGCGCGGCATTACGATCATGGCCAAAAATACGGCCATTCACTTCTGCGGGGTCAAGATCAATATCGTCGACACGCCCGGCCACGCAGATTTTGGTGGAGAAGTCGAACGCGTCCTGAAGATGGTCGACGGCGTCATGCTGCTGGTCGATGCCTCGGAAGGGCCGTTGCCGCAAACGCGCTTCGTGCTGCGAAAGGCCTTGGAGCAGAAACTGCCTGCCATTGTCGTGGTCAACAAGATCGACCGTTCCGACGCCAGACCCGAAGAAGTTGTGAATGAGATTTACGACCTTTTCATCGATCTGGATGCCAATGAAGAACAGATCGGTTTTCCCATTCTGTATGCCATAAGCCGGGACGGCATCGCCAAGCATAACCTGAACGACGGCTCGCAGGATCTGCGTCCCCTTTTCGAACAGATTCTCGCGACGATCCCTGCTCCCCGCCCCCTGCTCGCAAACAGATTGCAAATCCTGGTGACGACGCTCGACTACAGCGACTATGTGGGACGGATCGCAATCGGACGAATCTTTTCCGGCAAGGTGGCAGTCGGAGACAATGTTTCGGTCTGCAAGCTTGATGGTTCCATCCAAAAGACGCGGATCACCATGCTCTATACATTCGAGGGACTCAAGCATCAGCCGGTCGAGGAAGCCGGCGCAGGCGAAATCATAGCCCTTGCCGGCATTGAAGGGATCTTCATCGGGGAGACAGTCACCGATGCTGAAAATCCGGCGCCATTGCCGGCAATTCAGGTGGATGAACCGACCATTTCCATGTTTTTTCAGGTAAACACATCCCCATTTGCCGGCAGGGACGGAAAGTATGTAACCTCGCGCCAGCTCAGAGGGCGACTCGAAAAAGAAATGCTGGGCAATGTTGCCATCCGCATGGAAGACATGGGGGTAATGGATAGCTTCAAGGTTTCCGGGCGCGGGGAGCTTCAACTGGCAATCTTGATCGAGATGATGCGCCGCGAGGGGTATGAATTGCAGGTTTCCAAGCCCGAAGTGATCATGCGGGTCGTGAATGGCGGCAAACTGGAACCGATCGAGTTGGTGGTCATCGATTGCCCCGACACTTTCATTGGTGTGGTCACGGAAGCCTTGGGACGGCGCAGGGGGCGCATGATGAAGATGGTAAACCACGGAGCCGGGCGCGTCCGGCTCGAATTCGAAGTCCCGACCAGGGGCATGATCGGCTTTCGCTCGGAGTTTTTGACCGACACTAAGGGAACCGGTCTGCTCAATACGCTCTTCCTCAAGTGGGGGGAATGGTCAGGCGAGATCACAAATCGATTAACGGGAGCGCTGGTTGCTGATCGGGCGGGGCTGTCCACCAGCTATGCCCTCTACAACCTGCAGGAACGCGGCGAGCTGTTTATCCGGCCGGGGACCGCGGTCTACGAAGGGATGGTAGTTGGGGAAAACGCGCGCAAAGTCGATCTTAACGTAAATGTCGTCAAGGAAAAGAAGCTCACGAACATGCGCGCTTCGACATCCGATGAGGCGATCCGCCTCGTCCCCTTCCGCGAGCTCTCACTCGAGCAGGCCCTCGAGTTCATCAACGACGACGAACTTGTCGAGGTCACGCCACAATCCGTCCGATTGAGAAAGAAAATCCTGGCCGCCAATCAGCGCTGACGACGTTGGCGCCTATTTTCCTGGCATCACCGGTCTGGGGGCAGTAGCGCGGCGCCTCAAATCGACCTTGAGCGTCACTTCCTGTGCGGCCCCATCCTTTGGCTGCCTGCGGACGACAAACACCGCGGAATCTCCCCACGATTTTTCCGCCATTAATCGATTTATGGTCTCGCCATCCGGAAGGAGAACTCCATCCATGGAGATAAGCACATCCCCGATTTGAAATCCGGCCGTTTTCGCAGGGGAATCACTATCTACCGCAAGAACCCGACGCCTGGTTTCCCCGGAAACTTCGTTGGTCGAAACGCCAAGCTCGGGGTACAGGGGGGTCTTTTCCGGCGGCAGTCCCCAGATGTAGTCTGCATAGGAGGCCTGGACGCTCTCGATCGGCCGATCTCGGTCGTCAAGCACCTGGATGGGAATAATGGATGCCATTTTGCCGTCATACCATTGGGCCGCCTGCCTCTGAATGCCGAGACCATAGGCAACGTGACCTGAGCCTATGAGCACGACCAACACGGAGTCTTCATCTCCGTGCTCTTTCAGAGCCTGAACTGCATTGTATCCCATGGTGGCGTCCCAGGTGCATTGGGAAGCGAACATGGCGCGCACCTGGCTGTCAGGCATCATGGAATGCATCCCCATACTCTCTTCAAAGAACGCCTTAAACAGAGTTAGATGCTCTTCGCTGGAAGTGTCTATTTTCGGCGCGATGTGTGACTTCTCTTCGGGGCTCAGGTTCTCCAGGCCCTTTTTGGTCACGGCTGACACAACCTCCCGAGGCGCGTTGAGAGCAAACATGTGGATGCCGTGATCGCGCGCGAAGAGGAAAATGTCTCTATAATAGTTCCAGTGATAGCCCCAGTTCTTGTACCAGTGCGACAATTGCACAAACCCGTATTCGGTAAGGAAGCCTCCGCACCAATCATCCAGGTATTTCTGTTCGGTGTTTGGATACATCTCCAGACCAATCAGAACCTTTTTCCCGGCGCGCTGCAACTCCTCGATCATCTTCAACTGGGCCCGATGAAAATCCATGGTGGTGTGGCTTTCACCGATGAATACGAGCCGCGTTCCTGCCAGCCGGGTGGCTGCCTCGCGCGGAGTCAGCTGTTCCCCTGAGGCGGTGGCAGTGATGGCATCGAGTACAACCTTAGCTTCTTTGTCCTTTCGGGCCGGGTCCCCGACAGAAAGGTGAAAGCTGCGCTGTTGAGCCGGCAGACTGGCTGCGACGAAAAAAAGCAAAATCAGGACTTTGGTATTCATCGTGGGCCTCCTCGATGTGGAGCATATCACAGGACTGTGCCTAGCTGTTTATTCGCTCGCCGAAGTGCTCACATTTTCCATGGTCTCCTGCATCTTCTTGTGATAGATCTAGGTCATGCCAAAAACAAAATATACCTCCATGAACAGCACCCCCCTTGGCATGGATCGCAGGGACTTCGTCAAGACTCTTGGAACCTGTTCGGTGGCCGTCGGCGGCCTTGTGCTGGGCGTCCCAATGTTCGGTCAGGAAAAGACGCCTGCTCCGAAGGTCGAAACGAATATCGACGACTTCATGAAGATTCCAAAAACCAAGCACTCTCTGCCCGGACCCTTTCCGGGCCGAGTCATCAAAGCGACCGACAAACGCTCATTGCAGGCAGATCGGTTCGATCCTGAAGTAATCGACAAAATGGTCCAGCATGGCATCACCAAGCTCACCGGAAAGAGTATGAAGAAGAGCTTTGGCTTGTTTTTCCGGAAGGATGACATCATTGGATTGAAGGTCAACCCTGTCGGCCCGCCCCTCATCAATACGCGTCCGGAAGTGGTGCAGGCCGTCATCGATTGGCTGGTCTCGAATGGCGTGCCCAAACGCAACATCATCATCTGGGACCGTTTTGACTATATGCTCAAGGATGCAGGCTTCACCCCCGAACGTTTCCCCGGCATCGGGATCGAAGGTCTCCAGACCATGGATGAGAGGGGGAACAACTGGCGCGATAAGGATGGCAATCACCTTAGCATCAATAACTTTGACCGGCAGGTTTATTACCTGGTTAAGGGTGTGGTCGGGAAAAATGTGGCAGGCTATCCAAACGACGAGTTCTACCTGAACCAGCACGTCTTCAACGGCGAATACTCTTACTTCGGCAAGCTGATCACACAAAAACTGACCAAGATCGTCAACCTGGCGGCCTACAAGAACACCGGCAACGCCATTTCCATGGCCTGCAAGAACATCGGTTACGGCTCCATTTGTAACAGCGGGCGTCTGCACGCACCGTTATCCTTGAACGTCTGCACGGAAGTCATGGCGGCTTCGGTGATCCGTGACAAGCTGGTACTGAACATCACGGACGGAATTCGCGGGCAGTACGAGGGTGGCCCGGACAAAAATGCGCAGTTTGTCTACCCGAATTGTTCCCTCTACTTTGCCACGGATCCCTTTGCGCTTGACACGATCTGCCACCGTGAGCTCGTGGCCAAGCGGAAGGAGATGGGCATTCAGGTAAACGAGAATCCTCGTTTCACCGAATATCTCCATAATGCCGAGAAGCTCGGCCTGGGAGTGGCCAACCCGGAAAAAATCAAGCTGGTCCAGGTATGACGGCCTTCCTGGTTCTCTGGCTGACGTTTTTCGGAGCCCTGCGCTGGCTGCCTGCCGGCGCCCCGGATACGACGCTGCTTCCACCCAACGGATTTCTCCAGTTGTGGAAGAGGTCGGAAAACCCGCGCATCTTCACCGAAAGCGATTTGTACGGCTACATTGACGGGGGCGCCGAGATGTTCCTCGAGTTCGGCTTCGAGCAGCTCACCGTCCAACCGTACACTCCCGACTTTCAACCCGGCCCCGCGAAAACAGCGGCTGATGAGTTCAAGGTTGAGATTTACCGCATGGCCGATCCGGTTGCGGCGACGGGCATCTACATCATGAATTGCGGCAAAGAGCCGTCGGACCCGTCGTTCGCTGAGCGTCACACCCTGAACCAGTTTCAGCTCATCTTCAAACGCGACCGGTATTACGTGATC
>JBEKYG010000081.1:0-10931 GCA_049511215.1 Acidobacteriota bacterium
CGCGCCCGCAGGCCAATCCCATTGCCATGATGCAACCCAGCAGGGCACCGCATATGTTTTGCATCAACGCGATCCCCAAATTGGTAAATCCCGCCGCTTTCAGTACGGCCGGACCGCCGGGAAGATTCAGCTCTTCCTGAAGCGCTCGCAACGAGCACTGGCCGCACCCCCCATACTTGTTCATGTAGAAGGCAGCCTTCTCTTCCACCCGGTTCAACAACTCTATCTTTTCCATATCGGACAGCACTCGACCCATCGGTTCCGTCATCCTCCGCACACCCTCTTCCACATCAGCCACAAAGACCACAAAGACCGTTTGGGCGCTGGCTCGAACTTCATGCGGTCCTTGTGGTCTTTGTGACCTTATTTCACAGTCTGCGTCTGCGGGGATAATTGTCTACACCCGCCAGACGATTTGCCAGAGCATTCGTCTGGTCCAGGCTCCAGTCTCTGGGCGGGAGCCAGATATGGGCGAACTTTGTTGGATCTTCCCGGGCGCCAAGGGTGCTGAGATAGACCAGCCCCCAGACGCAGGGGAGGTCCGTGCGCGCCTCGCAGCTGCCATCCACGCGCGAACCGCCGCACGGGCCGTTGCGCAGCCCTTTATAGCACCAGCGCATGGTGCACCCGGCGTAGTTCAGGTGATCCTGAAGGCAGTCGCCGCAGCCGAGGCATCCCAAAACGGCCTTGCGATAAAGCGTCGCCGTCCCGAGCAGACCATACCAGAAACCGCGGCGCCAGGATGCCTCGTCTCGGACGCCGCCGCTAATGCCCAGCCGTGCTGAAAGAAAGCGGGCACCGGCTGAATCCTCAGCCACGAGGTGTCCGTGTACCGCCATGGTCAGGTGCTGCAACCAGGAGAGCTTCGGGGGCACGGCCGTCTGATACGCTCCTGACGCATGGCTCAGGCCACCTTCACCCGGCGGCAGGAGGTAAAATTCGCCGGGGTAAGCAAAAATCAGATCCTCCGCCTTTTGGCGCCAGTCCGCGCCAATCTCCAAAGCGCGATCACGAATCGTCAGGTAGTCGGCGTGCGAGAGGCGGAAACCTCCTACGTGCGCCCCGGCGAAACCGAGATCCTTAGCCGCCGCCACCATCAGGGCCGCGCGCTCGAGCCGCTCGGGTTTTTTCTCTTTTTCCAGCCGCTCAATCAGCGCATCGGGAATCACGCAACCGGCAACCTCCCCCTCCTTCATCATGCGGGCGATGGTTGCGGTCGGCACATAGACGTTAGCCACCACCGGTATGGTGCCCAGCCCTTCTCTCATCAGATACTGTTTCAGCTCATAGAGCTTTCGCAGATTGAATCCGAGCTGCGTGATGATGAAACGGGCTCCCGCGGCAACCTTGAGCTGCAGTTTGTAGAACTGCATCATCTGGTCGGGTTCGCGAGTCTTATAAGGGTTGACAACGGCGCCCGCGAGGAAGGCGCAAGGTGTGGATCGAACTGCGCGAGATCCCAGGTTGTATTCAATGCCGTTGCCCATGGCCTTTATAAGCCCGAGCAAGAGGACGGAATCCAGATCGTATACCGGCTTGGGTCTGCCCAGAAACCCGTCCTTCTGGGCGTCCCCCGTAAGCGCAAGAATGTTTTCAACCCCGATGCGCGCCAGAGCATGCAGGCGGCCTTCAAGGAAGGCGCGGTTTGCGTCCTTGCCGGTAAGGTGAGCCAGCGGCGTCAAGCCCCGTTCGGCGATAAAGGCCGCGAAGGACTCCGGAGGCAGTGCCGGGTTTCCGCCCGGCAGATCCGTGATGCTGATGATCTTGATGCCGTTGCTCTCCCGCGACGCGTCCTGGACGAAGGCCTCCGCCTCAGGAACCGCATGGTCCCGGCCGAGCACGAGTTCGACAGAAATGAAGAACTCGCCCTGTTCGAGAGCTAACCCGAGAAAATTCTCCGCCATATCGTTCCTAGAGCTGCCCCGAGGCCAGGCCTGTCCCCTTTCACCCTTCAAGCCCCTTTCAGCGCCAAGTGGACCTTGCATGCCCTGACCGTGTTCTTCATGAGCATGGTGATGGTCATCGGCCCCACGCCTCCTGGGACGGGCGTGATCGCACCTGCCACTTCGACTGCTTCGTCGAAAGCGACGTCACCCTTGAGGATTCTCTTGCCGTCAGCCGTGCGCCCCACCTCGTTGACGCCTACGTCAATCACGGCGGCACCGGGCTTGATCATATTGCCCCTGACATACTCGGGCGTGCCGGCAGCCACAATCAGGATGTCGGCGCGCCTTGAATGCGCGGCCAGATCCCGCGTCATGGTGTGACAGATCGTCACCGTGGCATTCGCGCCCTTCGCTTTTTGCAGCAACATGTTTGCGATGGGCTTGCCGACGATGTTGGAGCGGCCGATGATGACCACTTCGGCGCCTGTGGTTTCCACGCCGGAGCGGACAATCAACTCCTGGATGCCGGCAGGCGTGCAAGGCAGGTAATCCGCCTGGCCGATCACCAGCTTGCCGACATTCACCGGATGGAACGCATCGACGTCCTTTTTCGGATCGAGGGCGTAGATAACTCGCGTCTCATCGATCTGGGACGGCAACGGCAGCTGGACCAGGATACCGTGGATACGCTCGTCGCGATTGTATCCGTCAATGAGGGCCAGCAGGTGCTCCTCGGTAATGCTTTCCGGCTGGCTGTCCTGGACCGAATAAAATCCGAGCTCATGGGCGGTTTTCTGCTTCGCCCTGACATAACTCTCCGAGGCGGGATTGTTTCCTACCAGCACCGTTACCAGTCCCGGCACTACGCCGTGTGTATCGCGGAGCCGTTGCACCTCCGCCTTGAGTTCCTCGCGAATCTCCTTGGCCACATCCGCGCCTCTGATCAGCCTGGCGGTCATCGCTGTACCTCCTCAAACCATCGCGCTGCAGGATTGTCGAAACGTTTATCACTTGATGCAGAGTCTGTGTCAATCACTTTTCGGCCAGGCAGCCATTTGATCCATAAGGCAAATCACACAATCTGCGCGACCCGTGTCATTAGCGCTTCTTACATGCAGATCCGTCGCCGGCAAGAAAAACCGCAGGTGCAGGCAGATTGAGGCAACCGTGGATGGGCGGACCAATGTTCTTCGTGGCCTGTTTTTCCCCCCTGTGCCTGATCGGCAGAGGACTGAGTGAGCGGAGTTAGTTCTTTTTGGGGGTGACCAGGGCTGCGCGGGTGATGGCGCTGTCGCCGTAGCGGCGCGTAATTCTGTCGAGAGCTTGTGCGAGCCGACGATCCTTTCCGGGGATGGGATCGAAAAGGGGCAGCTGGCCTGTATCCTCGGGAGTGGTCAGGTTGCTGGCATAGACTCCGATCAGGCGTACCAGCTTTCCTTCGCGGATGAGCGGCTGCATCAGTTTCCATGCTGCTGGAAATATCTTCTCCGTCGTATCGGCCGGCTTTGACACGGTGCTACGCCGCGTGAATGTTGAAAAATCCGCTTCGCGCAGCTTAACGGTGATGGTCCGGCCGCGGGCGTCGTTGGCGCGAAGACGTTGGGCCACTTTCTCCGTCAGCTGCAGCAGCGTATCGTGCAACAACTGGCGGTCGCTGGTGTCCCGTTCAAACGTGGTTTCATGACCGATCGATTTGAACCCTTCTTCCGGGGAGACGATCCGATCGTCGATTCCGTGAGCAAGCTGCCACAAGTGCTCGCCGCCCTTCCCCAGGCGACGTGCCAGTTCGGCGCGCTCGAGCCGGGTAATGTCGCCGATCAGCCGGACGCCGATGCGGCCGAGCATTTCTTCGGTCTTGGCGCCGACGCCCCACAGTCGCCTGATAGGAAGTGGCGCAAGAAACTCCCGTTCCTTTCCCGGCTCCACCACGACCAACCCGTCGGGCTTTTGCAAATCGGATGCCACCTTGGCGACGAACTTGTTGGCTGCGACCCCCACCGACGCCGTCAGGCGCTGATCTTCAAAAATGCGCGCCTTGATCTTGCGGGCGATCTCAACGCCTGATCCCAACAGCGTGCGGCTGCCGGTGACGTCCAGAAATGCCTCGTCGATGCTGACCTGCTCCACCAAATCGGTAAATTCGAGCAGGATCGACATCATGCGCTCCGAAACGCGCACGTACTTGCCCATATCCCCGCGCACGTAGATTCCCCGCGGGCAGCGGCGCCAAGCCTCGGAGATTGGCTGTGCCGAGTGCACCCCGAATTTGCGCGCTTCATAGGAGCAGGTCGCCACGATGCCGCGGCCCTTCCCATCCTTGGGATCCGATCCCACGATCACAGGCTTGCCTCGATACTCAGGGTGGTCACGCTGCTCCACCGCCGCGTAAAACGCATCCATATCGACGTGTAGAATGGCCCGGTTCATCGCTATTTCCGTTCCTCGCAACTGCTATGGTAATCGCAAACGCACGAGGACGGCAACATTCGGGATCCGGCATTTTGGATTTTGAAAAACATGCGGCCACGCCTGGGATCAGGAGTAAGTTGTGAGTTGCCGGCGCGCAAGATAGGCTCGGTTCACTTCACTGGAGAAAGGAGATCCACATGACCAAAGGACTTGCCGTGGTTACCGGGGCTTCTTCGGGGATCGGGTGGGAGATGGCGAAACAGCTGGCGGCACGCGGCTACGACCTGCTTCTGGTTGCTCGCAGGGAGGAACGGCTCAACGAATTAGCCGGTCAGATCAGGTCTGAATGGCAAGTGCAGGCGAGCATGCTGAGGCTCGACCTGACGGATCGCACCGAGCGGCGAAGACTCATCTCGAAAATCGATCCGGAACGGGATAGGTTCAGCCTGATGGTCAACAACGCCGGTTTCGGTGCGGCTCGGGCAACGGTGGACATTGGGTCGGACCGAAGTCTCGAAATGATCGAGCTCAATGTATGCGCGTTGACCGAATTGTCCCTGGAGGCGGCGAAGGTCTTGTCGCAGAAACGGTCCGGAGGCATCATCAATGTCGCGTCCACCGCGGCCTTTCAACCAGTCCCATATTTGAATGTCTACTCGGCCACGAAAGCCTATGTGCTGAGTTTTACGGAGGCGCTGGCGGAAGAACTGCGCGGCACTGGTGTTCGTATCATGGCGCTCTGTCCGGGCTACACCAAGACCGAATTCCAGCAGGTAGCGGGAGAGCGCGCGGACGGCGCGCGCATGAAGCGCATGATGAGCGCCGCCGATTGCGTGCGCATTGGCCTGCGTGGCTTCGATGCCGGCAAGCGCATCTGCGTGACTGGCGTCAGCAACAAGCTGCAGACGTTCGCCGGCCGCCTCTTCCCGCGCAGCGTCGTAGTTCACTTGGCCGCCCTGCTGGTCAAGCGCCGCATCCCGTGATTTTGGATCTTGGATGGCGGATTTTGGATTTTCCGTCTTTCGCCTCCAGAAGCCCAACGGGATTTCTTAAATCCAAAATCCTCAATCTAAAATGGAAGCCGCAGCTCCGCCCCTCTTGACGAATACACCTCAGCCGCGAATCAGTTCAGACCAGCTGGTTCATGTAGGCCCAGAGGGCAGGGATGCCGCCCGTGTGCCAGAAGAGAACGGTTTCGTCCTTGCCAATCACGCCGCGGCGGATGAGGTCGATCATGCCCGCGGCAGCTCTGCCGGTGTATACCGGGTCCACCATCATTCCCTCGTAGCGCGCGAACAGATCGATGGCCTCGCGCTCCGGTGCGCCCATAATCGCATAGCCCGCACCAAGATAATCGGCATTGGCAAAAATATCGTCAGGCTGAATGGTTACAGGCTCGCCGAGCAGGCGGCAGATTCCGGTCGCAATCCCCGCAACCAGCCGCTGCAAGGAGGCCATTTCCTCATCTATGCTTATGCCGAGCACTTGGCCTTCGAAGCCGGTCAAAGCGGCGCCAGCGGCAAGCCCGGCGTGAGTGCCGCCTGAGCTGGACGCAAAGATGATTCTGTCGAAATGCTCCGTCGTCTGGCCCAGGAGCTCGTTGATGGCACCGGCATAAGCAGCCGCGCCCAGCGGGTTTGACCCGCCGAGGGGAATAGGGTATGGATTGCGTCCGGCTGCACGTTCTCCGGCCACTGCCTCGTCCATGACTTCCTCGCGGGTGCGGTCACCCGACCAGCGGATTTCGGCGCCCAGCAGATGATCCAGCAGCAGGTTGCCGGCCGGTTCGTCAGGCGGGTGCCCGCGCAAAACGAGGATGCAACGGAGGCCCACCCTGGCAGCAGCAGCTGCCGTCTGTCGGCAATGATTCGACTGTACCGCCCCGACGGTGATGAGCGAGTCGGCCATTTTGTGCTGGGCGTCGGCTACCAGGTATTCGAGCTTGCGCGTCTTGTTTCCACCTCCAGCAAGTCCGGTCAGGTCGTCCCGCTTGACAAAAAGGCGCGGCCCGCCGAGAGCTTTGCTTAGCCTAATCAGCGGTTCGAGCGGCGTAGGCAAAGAGGTAAAGGGTATTCGGGGCAAGGTGATCTTCATAAATCCTCCAGGCAAAAGAAAATTCAGCTCTCTGTCGAGTCATCCATTTTATCCGCTAAACCAGGAGTCAGGTCTGGAAAAATTCACTTTTCCGCCGATATGGTGCACAAGGATTAGATGCGGGCTAAAAATGAAATCATCTGGACCCCGCATCT
The DNA here is from genome assembly GCA_049511215.1 of Acidobacteriota bacterium. Taxonomy (GTDB): domain Bacteria; phylum Acidobacteriota; class UBA6911; order UBA6911; family UBA6911; genus JAFNAG01. Next base: position 6,545 of record JBEKYG010000081.1, read on the forward strand.
CGAGTTGCCGAATTTCATGGCTGTATGGCATCGGATCTGCTAATTTTTGAAGTCCACTTTCAAGATGTATGGTAGTGGTTTCGCTGGAAGAACGAGAAGCATGACGAAGAATGAACCTCCGGCCGCGAGGAAGGCAGTCCTGGTCGGCAATCCCAATGTTGGCAAGTCAGTTATTTTTAGGCTGTTAACGGGCAGCTACGTCATGGTCTCGAATTTCCCCGGCACCACGGTCGAGGTCTCGCGCGGCAAGCTCAGCGTGGGTGGCGTCGCTTATGAGCTTGTGGATACTCCGGGGATTCACAGTCTTGTCCCGCAATCGGAAGACGAGCGTGTGACTTGCGAGGTCCTTCTTCAAGAGAAGCCCGACCTCATCGTGCAAGTGGCTGACGCCAAGAATCTGCGCCGAACGCTCCTGATCGCTTCGCAGTTGGTTGAATTTCGCACGCCGATGGTGCTCGTGCTCAACATGATGGACGAGGCTCAGGAGCGGGGCATTGAGATTGACACTCGAGGCCTGTCCAGCCTGCTGTCCGTGCCGGTCGTTGAGACCGTTGCCATTTACTCCCAGGGCCGGCGGCAACTCCTGGCGGCAATGCAAAATACTTCTCTTCCGACCGATCCGCTCCGGGAGTGCCGGCCGATGAGCCATGTGTATTCGGCGCTCAACGGGTCGGGGGCGATCCCTGGCGCTCTCTCAGTTGAGTGGCTATCGCTCGGAGATGCGGGCTTTACAAAACGGCTGGAATCGTCGCTCGGAAGACCGGCTATGGATCGACTCGAGCAGGCGAAGAGGACCTACGCTGATCTCGCGCACCGATCTCTGGCCAACGACGTGGCCGATAGTAGAAATGAATTTCTGGACCGGTCGGTCGCGGCCTTCAAGAAAAAACGACAGGTCCGACTGCTGGACGGGGCTGATAGTCCCACGTCACGGATTTGGCTGGGGCTGTTGATCGCCGGACTGTTCTTCTTCGCCTGGAATGAACTCGGCGGCATGTTCGGCCTGAAGACGCCCTATAATGTGGCCACCCGGTTTCTCGACGCGCGCCTGGTTCCCGAATCCGGCAAGGCGGGATGGATTCCAACGCTGCTACTCACAAAAGCCTCCTCGGGGCGCGGAGAATTCGGCCTGGCGCTCGAGGCGCTCCACTTCATGTTCTTTCTTGCGCCTGTCGTTATTCCCTTCGGCATACTCATCTCGCGCAGCCGGAAGTTTGCGCACGAGGTCGGAATCCAGACTCGGCGCGCCTCAACCGGCATCCCGATTTTGTTATGCGTTCTGCTCCTGCTCTTTGAATTTGTCGGCTACACCGGGGCGCAGACGCTGGTCGGCTTCCTCGAGGATATTGTCTTCGGGCGCTACCTGATCCCGTTGGTCCGGGGATTTCTGCCGTTGGGAATCATCCGGGAGTTCCTTGTCGGCAAATACGGTCTCATATCGATGGGATTGTCCTACGCGATCGCCATTGTTTTACCGGTGGTTGCGACCTTCTTCATAGCCTTCGGCCTGTTGGAGGACAGTGGGTATTTGCCGAGGCTCTCGATTCTTTCGGATCGAGTGATGCGTCTGATGGGGCTGAACGGGAAGGCGACACTTCCGATGGTGCTCGGCCTCGGCTGCTGCACGATGGCCACGATCACCACACGGGTTCTCAGCTCGCGCAAGGAACGGCTCATAGCCACGTTGCTCCTTGCCTTGGGTGTTCCGTGCTCAGCACAACTCGGTGTGATTCTCGGCATCGCGTCCGGCTTCTCCTCCGCGGCGACCCTGACCGTAATCGGCGTGGTCGTGTCCCAGCTTTTCCTGGTCGGCTTCCTGTCGACAAAGCTGATTCACGGCCAGAGCAGCGAGTTCATATTCGAGATTCCACCGATTCGTGTTCCGCAACTCAAAAACCTCCTCCTCAAGACCGGCTACAGGATTCAGTGGTACTTGAAGGAAGCACTTCCTCTCTTCCTCTACGGGACGGCGGTGCTGTTCGTCATGGACAAGGTCCGCGTGGCGGGACAGAGCCTGCTGGAATGGGTGCAGACGGGGCTGGCGCCCGTCATGACCGGTGTTCTGCATCTTCCGCCACAGGCGGCGAGCGCTTTTGTCCTCGGTTTTTTGCGGCGCGATTACGGTGCTGCCGGCCTGTTCCAGATGGCGCGCACCGGAATGTTGAGCGCGCAACAGGTGGTCGTGAGCCTGGTAGTAATCACGCTTTTTGTTCCATGTCTCGCCAGTTTCCTGGTGATTGCCAAGGAGCAGGGGATGAAGCGTGCTGTGTACATAACCTCTTTCATTGTTCCGTTTGCCGTCGGTGTGGGTGCGGTAGTCAGCTGGGTGCTGCGCACATTCAACATCACCTTTGGGTAGCGGTCTGTAAGAGCAGAATATGAACATGGCAAGTGATAGGCTGTCCGAGCAAATGGCGGAAGCTCTCGAGATGCTGTGGACTTTCGAGGAAAAAGGGATAGACAAGCTTGACGAAATCTTGCGCGAGGGGGGGAGGGAACTAACCGAAGAGCACCTGGGGGAGTTGAGGCGGCAGGACCTGATTACCATCGACGATGCGCAGCGCGTCCGGTTGGCGAAGGAGGGACGCAAGCTGGCCGAGCGGATCATTCGCCGCCACCGTCTCGCCGAGCGCCTGATCTGCGATGCCCTGGGCGCACACGTGGATGACAGTGAGGATGCCGCCTGTGAGTTCGAGCACATTCTAGCCGATGGGATCGCCAACTCCATCTGCACCTTGCTTGGCCATCCGCGCTTCTGCCCCCACGGCAAACCCATACCCGAGGGAGAGTGCTGCCGCAGGACCCAGGAAGAGCTTCAACCCATCCTGGTTTCCAGTGCTCAGCTTGACGTGGGAGAGTCGGCCACGATTGCCTATCTGTGCACAACCGAGCACGCGCGCATGCTGAAACTGTCGGCGTTGGGAATGACACCGGGCAACCGGCTCAAGCTGCTGCAGAAGTGGCCGAGCTGCGTGTTCCAATGCGATGAAACCGAGATCGCCGTCGAGGAAGAGGTGGCAAGAAACATCTATGTCCACCGCGAGGGGCGGCCGGAGCGCTAGGCTTATCCTCTGGTGCTCAGTGGCTTGCCCTGAACCTTATAAGCCCCTCACCGATTGGCGATGATTGGAGCGCGGGCGAGACACCTGCTCTCCGACTGGGCCTCACGACTTCGCTGAGACGCCGGTAAAGTTCAGGGCTGACCACCGCAATACCGCGGGCTAGTAAAGTTCCTGGATCTTGCGCTTGGGGCGCTCGCGTTCCTTGCGGCGCGAATCGTGGCCGCCGAACCTGCCGCCACCACCCGGTCTGTTGCCGAATCGCTGGCCGCCACCGCCGCCGAACTCACGCTTTTTCGGGGGCCGTGCCTCATTTACGGTAAGGGCGCGCCCGTCCAGCTCCTTCCCGTTCATTGCCTGAATGGCAGCATCCATGTCGGCTTCTGGTGCCAACTCGATAAATCCAAAACCGCGCGACCTACCCATTTCCATGTCGCGCATGACCTTGACGCTCGCGGTCTTAATGTTCAGGTCCGCGCAGAGCTTGTCCAGATCCGCCTCTACGACATTGAATGAGAGGTTACCGATGAAAAGTTTTCCTGGCATGAAATCTCGCTTTTAGAGTGACGATGCTTACAGGAACGGGGGTTCCGGCAATCCGGAACCCCCGGAATCCTGCCTATATCTTGACTACGTTCTGAGCCTGCAATCCCTTGGGCCCTCTGGCCACCTCAAACTCAATCCTGTCGCCTTCGTTGAGCGACTTGCGGCCCGTTCCCTCAATCGCCGTATGGTGGACGAAAACATCGTCCCCAGCCTCGCGGCTGACAAAACCGTAACCCTTGTCGTTGTTAAACCACTTTACTGTTCCTTGTTCTCTCATTTGCTTTCCTAGTGTGAACTGACCCTTGCGGGCCAGCAAGATAATGTTATTTTCGGGTTTCGGCAATCATTCGCGGGCTGTGGAGCCAAAAACAAAAAAAGCTGCCCTCCGTCCAGGAGTTTGCAGCTTATTCCTCTCAACGAAGTCTTTACAAAACCCTGCACGCATATGGTACCGCCGGCCACAGGCATAAACAAGACAAATCGGCTGTAATTCTTCATTGGCACTTCGTCATTATCGCGGTTTCCCGGCCTCCCGCCGTTGAAACTCCGCGCGGGCTGCAGCATCTAATTACCTGTGAGAGAGCTTACCTTAATAAAAATTAAGTTGAGAATTTTCTCAATATCTGGGAGGCTATAAAGATCAATTCAGCTGAAATCGAAAAGTAGCGACTTGAAGAGGAATTGATTTTCCTTGTTTCACCCTTTCGCATCCGATGATTTTCATGACAGGTGCTGGGGGGAAGGAGGAGTGATGATTGGCATTTTTCTGACTCTTTTGGCAG
>JBEKYG010000082.1:0-10898 GCA_049511215.1 Acidobacteriota bacterium
GCCAGCCGCCAGTATTATGCCCAAGCCAGTTAGCAGGAAAATGGGAAGCAGGATGCGAGTGTCATATGGTGTGCCAGGATCGAAAAAAGTCATCGCAAGGGTGAGTATTGCGCAATAGGAGAAAGACAGCCACACAAAAGGCCAGACTGTAGACCAAAATGTTTTATAATCCACTTTCCATAACAGTGCTGGGTGACAAAGTTGGCCGTGCCAAGGCAGAAGACCCAGGCAGGACGAAGCGAAGACCCCAAATATAAGACCACGGCCTGTGAATTTCAGAGACTCTGGAGCCAACCAATACATTACTGCCCGCCACCCACCACAAATCACTTCCCAAGTTGGCGGATGCCAGCCGAAATTCCTGGTTGACATATGACCGATAACGAGCTGGTTGCGTACAGACCAAAGAATCAGTGGGAGGGTTGCGATCGCGAGGAAAACTACGATGAATCTCCCGATGGATTTCCCTTGATTTCTCGCTGCCAATGCAATAAACAAAGCCGCCGCCGGAAGTATCGCCAAGCCCAGATACCTTGTCAGGCAAAGAGCGGCGGCGAGTGTTCCTGCTACTGTAACCAAACGGTAAGTGCATAAACCAGCAACCATTTGAAAGCTGATGCAAAGCGCCAGGAGTAGGCAGATGAACAAGGGTTCCGACAAAACCTCACTGTGAATCTGAATGAAGAGTGGATGCCCCATTACGTAAACAGCAGCAAAAGCGCAGACGAGGGGGGATGCATTCGCTCCACGGGCAACTTGCCAAGCAAGCAGAGAACTCACGCCAAGCAACCAGGCGTTAAGGATACGCACCGAAATCTCCACCGAGGAGCCAGTCATCTTGGCCAAGCCAGCCACAAAAAATGGGAATAGAGGCGGGAAATGCGCAAACGGTTGATATCCGCCCCATCCGTCAGGCTGTGAAAGCCCCCGCCCGGCAATCAAGCCGCGAGCAGCCTCAAGATATTTCAGCCAGTCGGTAGGATATACAAGTGCGCCCCAGCGTGTCGCAATAAAGAAGACGCAGCAACTGCCGCACGCGGCAAACGCGATGGTGCCCAGAAAAGATAGCTTCTCCGAGGGACGGAGGCCCGATACAGTTACCATCGGTTTGCTTCCGAAAGAATCAGTGTCTCCGCCGGCTTGAGCCATTCTCGATTTCAGTAAGCCTGGGGCCTCAGCCCGGATTTGCACGCATCGCCCGATATGCTGTTTATCGGGAAATCCGCAATGCCCCTCCCAGTGTTAACGGAGCACGGGAGTCTCCATCAAAGACGAGACCTCCGGAACACCCCGTGCAGCAGCTAATGACAACGGCCCTCAAGCGAGCACTGTTCTAGAATTGCCCATCAGCCTCACACAACGTACCGCCGACGCGATTTCGCAACATATTGCACAAGCGCGTGCCTCGCTGATGTGCCAACGCATTCGGACCGCCATAGCTGATCGTTTTATCGTCTGGCTGGAAGGCGACCACGAATACACTGCGTGCAACAAGAAATCATTGCCGCGTCCGGCGCACCACGCGCGCACTCACTCAAGCGATAAGCGAACGCTTCTTTTTCGGTGCTTTAAAATTCCCATCGGGGACATGCGATCTAACAACACTTTGCGATCGCATGCCGATGCGGTCCTGCATCACGTCAAGCTCGTTCAGCATGCCTTCGAACGCATCAAGCACCGATTCGGGTCGAAAGCGATCATAGAATTTCTGCGAAAAATATGAGTCCAGCGATTTATTGCACCAAGCGCGGTAGAGAGTCCGCAAAGCCTTTTCGATTTCGTCAACGGAGCGGACGTCTGCAACCAGACCGCCACCGTGCTCACGCACAAGATCATCCAAGGTGCCAGGCTTTGGCGAAACAGCCAGGATCGGCCGCCGCACCTGAAGATAATCCACGAGCTTACTTGGCAGGAATATTCCCTCCGGGCATGCTGCTTCTACAAGCACCGGTACCGTACTTGCCGCCAATCTTTCCAGGGTCTGAAGGTAGGAGCATGGGCCTATGATCTTGATATAACCGCCCAAGCCCAAATGGGCGACCATGTTCACGAGGCCGACCTCCTCAACGCCAAGGATCTCAAGTTCGATTGGACAACCCGGGGGCTCTTTATCCACAAATCGGCGCAGTGCCAGCAGCAGATTTTCGGGATTCCGAGCCGCAGCCAGATTTCCGGCGTGGCAAAGACGAAAGACCTCATCTTCCTTCCGAGGCGGCGGAGTGTAGTTGACCAGGCCCAAGTGGGGAACGATTCGCACACGCTGCTGATCGGTTGTGTCCAATCCGAGTTCCTGCCTCAGGGCCTGAAAAAGCCGAGTGCAGGGGAACGTGTTGAAATCGGCGAGGCCAGCCGCCTCACGGAAATATCGACGCCACACCAGCCGTTGGCTGCGGCTTGCAGACAATTGATATGGCGGCGGGAAAAGGTAGCTGGGCGGATCGTTCCAATTGGCTATCCAGGGCACGCCGGCGCGTCTTACAAATGCCAAAGCAGGCAAATGTGCGGCATCTGAAATCGAACGGGAAATGACAAGGTCGAAGGGCTTGTTCTGGTGTAGCTTGCAAGCGTACAGGTAGGCACGCCGCGCCCAACGCACGCCAGGCAATGGATGCCCAACCAGCAGAGTATGCAGCACCCGCTGCATCTGCCTAATCCCGGGTGGCAACTGCGCACATGAAATCTCACACGTGACGCGGCGCAAGGGCAGCCAAGGATGTGTCCAATGCGTCTCATAGGTTGGGCCCGGATCTTTCGCTGAGATCACCGCGACATCCCATCCACGCGCCAACATCGCCAGAGCCAGCTTGCTGCTCACCAGGTTTTCGGAAAAGCTGTAGGGAGCGAAACCTGGGGAGAACATGAGGATTCGTGGAATCTTCAGCTTGGATGCCATGGTCTTTCCTACATCTCGCTTGCAGTGCTGAATTGCGACCAAAGTCCGAAGCTGCGCAGTACTTTCCGCAGCGGACGCACCATGCACGTAGGACAACCCGGGAGGTCACCGAGAAGCGAATAATCCATACGGCCAGAGCGGACCGGTTGCGCGCGCTGCCGAATCCGCGCGCGACACTCTTCTATCAACTCCACGTAGGCTTGGCACATGGTCTCGACCGAAAAACGCAAACGTGCCTCTCGCCATCCCGCCTCGGACATTTGCCGTAACAGGCCGCGGTCCATCGCCAATGAAGTCAAGGCTTGCGCATATCCTTCGATATCTTCTGGATTCACCAGAAATCCAGTCCGGCCGGATTCAATCTGGAAGTCCGTAATTCCAGGCATAAGGCTTGCAACGGGGACCACTCCAGATGCAAGAGCCTCCAACACGATGACCGGCAGCCCCTCAAAGTTCGACGGGAGCAGCAGCACATTCTGCTCCAATAATGCCTCCCGGGTTTGTTCAGGTGTCAAGCGACCGGAAAATCGCACGCAACCGTTCAGCCCGGCTTCAGCCATGGCCTGACGGAGACGAGCTGAATCCGGGCCGTCCCCAATAATCTGCAGTTCGATCGACGGGACCAATTTTCGGGCTCCGCTCAGGATATCGGGCAGCCGCAGCACTCCCTTCTGCCGATCCTCCAGACGACCGGCATATACAACGCGCAATGGGTGATCAGAGTCGAAATCTGCCTCCGTCCTCGGCCACTGCTCGTTCACCTGAACGCCATAGGGAATCATCCGCACCTTGTCCGCGGTGATGCCATATTCGGCTTGGAGCCGGCTGGCCAGCCTCGGCCCAACGCATACTACGCGCTCCCATTCCCCGGCGCTTCCTATGGCGTTGCGATACATGCTGTGCATGTCGGCGTGGATAATTGAAATCGCGACCGTATCCGGTCGCAACAGTCCTAATACGCTCTGGGCAAAAGGTGCATCGTTGAGAAACACAACGTCGTATTCTTGTAGAGATCGGGCAATCTGGCGCGCGTGATGCGTGCGCGATCGCAACGCGCTGCCAAAGAGCGGCTTAACGGAGATGCCATGAGCCATGAAATGGTCCACCCAGCTGCCTCGATCTTCGATCAAGATAATGTCGACGCTATGTTTGGGCGGAACGAATTGGCGAGCCAGTCGGAACAAAAAAGTTTCCATGCCGCCAAGATTCAGCGCATATGTTATCAGTGCCACCTTCATTCGCTACCGCTTCCGCCGGCGAAGGAGCCTTCCAGCCAGCACTGTGTGGAAACCATCTGCCATATCCTGTTGCAGCGCGGCCATGCGACATCAGAGTTTGATATCTGGAAACGAGCGGTGCCCAGTGCCTGAGGGTGAAAAATGCTGATCTTCTCCAGTGCAGCCAATTTCTCAAGCGCAAATTCTTTCAATGGTCCGGCTAACCATCGTTCCATCGGCGTATTATGCCTGTGTTTTCCTTGAATAAGACAATTCGGATGGATGTAAGGTTTGGCAATGCGCCGCATCAGGTATTTTCGCGAGCCATCACGGATTTTCAATTCGACCGGCAATCGCGCCGTAAATTCCAGAAACTCCTGATCGAGTGCAATGCTGCGCGCCTCCACTCCTGAGTAGCCGGCTTCCTGGTCCACGTCTCGAAGCAAGCGGTTACAGAGAAATGTAGAAATATCCAGGGCAGTCATGCCTTGAATCCTGTCCTCATAGCGGTTCTCATCGAAACTATAAATGTCCATTAGCACTTGAGCAGTATCCCGCTGTTCGACTCTGGAAAGAAAAGAGGGGTCGAACATCTGCTCGCATTCCTCGGGCAGAAGGGCTCCGGAGAGGCAACTGAACCGATATGCATACACATGTGCCAATGTGGGAAGGCTAGCCCAACGGCGCAAACTGTTGAGCCGGCCACCCCAAGGCGGGAGCGCACCGAGAACCGGTGCGAATCGCCGGCACCAGTCCCAATACTGGATGCGCTGCTCATATCGAAATCCCATGAAGCACTGGTCCACGCCGGAGGCACCCACCATGACTTTCATTCCATGTTGAGCAGCAACGGGAGTGAGCAGGAAACCGGCATCCAAGGACAACCAGGGCTCCTCGAGCGCGCGCACCAGTTCCGCGTCCCAAGCCATCTTGAACCCGTCTGTGGAAGGCACCTCCACCAGAGTGATGTTGTGCATGGCGGCTGTGGCGCGAGCGTTCGCCACCTCATCCACTTCGCCAGCGTCCGGATGGGACAAGGTAAATGACTTGATACCGGGACGGAGTCGCGCTGCCAGCGCAGAGGCAAGGGTGGAATCCACACCTCCGCTTATAAACGTGCCGACCGGCACATCAGAAACCAGCGCACGTGCCACAGATCGTTTCAAGATTTCTTCAAGCTCTTTGGCATAGGAGTCCTCCGAACGACGGTGATCAGTGAGCCCGAATGGCATCGACCAGTAAATCCTCTCGCTGATGTCCCCACGCGGATCGATCCACATGAAATGGCCATTCCTCAGCATGCTTATTCCCTTGAACGCCGTCATTGGCCGGGGGGACATTTGGAGCACCATGCTGTGATAGAGACCGTTTGGATCCGGTTCTGCGGGGAATAAGCGTGATGCCAGCAGGGCGTCAATCTGCGAGGCGAAAACCAGATATTCCGGTCCGACATGATAATAGAAGGGTTTCAAGCCGAGCCGGTCACGGGCGCAAAACAGCCGTTGCGTCTGACGGTCCCAGATGGCGCAGGCGAAGCAACCGTTGAATCTGTTCAAACTCGCGGCGCCCCAGCGGGCAAAGGCCGCCAGCATGACTTCCGTATCCGTTTCTGTCGTGAATTGGAATGCTTCCGCCTCAAGTTCCGACCTGAGTTCGCGGAAGTTATAAACCGTGCCTTCCGAAACAATCCAATATCGGCCGTCCGGGGAAGACATGGGCTGATGGCCGCGAGGCGACAGATCCAGAACCGCCAGTCGCCGCTGGGCCAAGGCAAGTCTGGCATCCGGCAGGAGTTCCCCTTCTCCCAGACGACGGCGAGGATGGTAGGGCAGCGCGCCTTTAAATGCGTCTTCGGGCGTGGCCTGCCCTCCGAAGAGGATCGGGGCGGCCGATCCGTCGGGAAAAACGGCGAAGCCTTCGTCATCAGGTCCGCGCCGCTTCATCGCCTCCATCATGGCGGGGAGGGCTGCAACCGCGCCGCGGGCCTGGCCAAAGTACAGAATGCCGGCTATCGCTCCCATGCGTTCATCTCTTGCCAACCAAGCCTGATTTGGCTATTCCAAGGTATTTATGGATCAATAGGTCGAAGGCAACCAGGCTGCGCGTCTCCGGAATGAACCGATTGCCCCACGCCGTCCCGTATGGACTTGTCAGGTAGTCCGTCGGTGCGGGAACAACCTGCATCCCGGCCTTGCGAAACGCCGCGACAGCCCGGGGAATGTGCGGCGCCGATGAGACGACAATCACCGGAACCTTTCCCACTAAGCGCCGAAAGGCGGCCGCTTCCTGCACGGTGTCGGACGCGTCACCGATGATGGTGATGTCTTGCTTCGTTAGACATACGACGCTGAGCAGCGATTCGATCATTTGTGACTTCTCGCGGGGGGAGACCTCGCCCGAAACCGATATCGCCAGACGGGGGTGATTCAGAGCCCGGCAGATGCGCGCCGCTTCGATGAAGCGGGAAAGGGAATTTTGGCGAACTTCCCTGTTGGCGGGCAAGCCGTATATAGGTTGATAACCGGCGCCCATTACCGCCACCCACACCGTGCCCGTGGCCAGCCGTTTGTCCACCCCATGAAGCCGGCGCCATTAGCCTATGAGCCGGCTTCCGGCAACTTCCATGGCCAGAATGCATGAACGGACTTGTTTTGGGTAAGAAGGTACCTGAGGAACCATCGGCTACCTGACAGGCCATTCTTCAAGGCGGGACCAAGACCCTTTCGTTCAGAGCGACTTAGGATGAAATGCACGCCCCAATAGGCAGATCTAAATACATAATAAAGCAGAGTCGCGATTGCGACGCTCGCTGTGTAACAACAAGTGTGATACTTTTCGAAGAAGAACATTTGGCTTGCACATCCGTACAGAAAGCATCGTGTTGAAACAGAGTTAGAGCAAGCACCACCGACGTGTACAGCCTCGGCTGTCGGTACGTACTCGACTTTCCACCCCGCGGCCCGGAATCGTTGGCACCAATCTAGGTCCTCAAAGTACAGGAAAAACTGTTCGTCAAGCTGACCGACACTCTCGATGGCCTTCCGACGAACAATCCAAAAGGAGCCGTATAGGGCGTCAACTTCAGTACTCACAGCCATATGTGCCACGATGCGCATGTCAACCTGGGCATGGACCAGCATTCCAAGCCCTATAGCATGTAGCAAATATTCCCGAAGCGTTGGAGAACTTGCACAAGTTCGCTGAACACGACCATTCGGGTACAGGAGCCTTGGCCCGGCAATAGCCGTCCGCGGCCGAGAGTTCATATGTGACACTAATGTATCAATACACCCGTTGCCTACGATGACATCCGGGTTCACCAAACAGATGTATTCGCCTGCTGACATTTTGATTCCGATGTTGGCTGCTTTGGAAAAACCGAGGTTGCCACCCGTTCCTATCACATGGACGTGAGGAAACTCCCGCTTGATCATCTCAACCGAACCATCCGATGACGCATTGTCGACAACAAGAACTTCCTTCGGCATCAGCCGTGAGGATGCACTCGACAAACTGTGAAGACATGCTCTCAGGCACTCCCCAGCATTCCAGTTTACGATCACGACTGATATGCTCTCGTCCAGCGGGACCTTCGACATCTGATTTCTTTCCTCGGGCCGGGCCTTTCCATGGTTCCGGAAATCCGAAAGGCGGCCGTTATATCAATGGTTTCGCGGAGACCGAAAACGGTGTTCCTCCGCTTTGCCCTGTTCCGATTCCCGGTTTTCGAGGTTAGTGCTATACGAGTTGATCAGGCGCGCGCGGAACCCATACTGTGCAAACTGCTCCGCTATGAACTCAAAAACAAAGCGGGGCGATGGGGCTTCAGTTATACGTTGATTCATCGGCGTCAAACGGCCTAATGACGCGACGTCTCGGCGGACGGTCCTGATGACGATCCGCATGGGCTGGATGGAAGAACAGGTAATCGAAATCTATTGGGACCATCAGCAAGTCAGCAAACTTCTCCGCCTTGTCAAAGACAGCGACGGCATTTCTGCGGAGCGATGCACCACTGGACGGATAGCAAGATGCGCGATCACGGTTGAACGGATCAAGGCCGAGTTCGAAAGGTTCCATAAATTTTCCCTGATTTGCACGCCTCAAGTGATAAAGGGCCACATAGAACATGGATCCTTCAGAGCAAGAAGAAACTCATGCAGCAAATCATATGGGAAGGCCTCGACATCAGTGAGTTAAGTCCAGCGCAAATGGGTAAGATAAATTTCCATTATAAAACTACCGCTTAGGAATTCTTTATCTATAGTTACGGTTTCGTTTGCCGTAAAGTTCCATTAGCATCCTCGGTGCCAATGCCTCAGCTCAAATATCCGTGGGAGTGTCCGTCCCGTCCGGCCGGTGGTATCGAGCGATGAACTCGTCGATGTTGGAACTGGAGAGGAGATTAATAGCCTCGTCGACCTGTGCATCATCCCAGTTCCACCAACATATCGCCCTCAACTTGCGGATTCGATCCTCGGGGAATCGATAATAGAGCAGCTCTCCCGGGTTTCCCCCAAAGACAGAGTACGCCGGGACATTCCTGGCAACCAACGCCTCCGCCGCAATAATTGCCCCGTCTCCGATTTTGACCCCTGACAGAATCGTGGCCCCTCTCCCGATCCAGACATCCGACCCTATGACAATGTCACCCTTGCTCTTGCGCGCCATATCCTTGGAGATACCGGGCAGATGACGAATGATTCGAAAAGGATACGTGGAAACCCAGTCGGGTGGGTGAATGCCGCCGGGGATACACACCACATCCACCGCGATGGAAGAGTAGTTCCCGATCACCACTTTGCTGTCGCCTTCATATGATAGAATACGCGGCATCCCATAGGTGTGCTTGCCGATAGTGAGGAGTCCCGAATTGAGCAGCTCTCTTGTCGGATCACCAAACAGGAGCCTCAGCAGCCAATATAGCGGAACGACGAATGCTTTGAGCGCGCGGTTGCGCATGTTGTACTTTGCGCTATCCATCATCTCGGTCCTCGATAGCCCTGAACTCGACGTGTTGTCGCTTGGTGGACGAGCATGATACGCAGCGTCTGTGGCTAGCCTTTGGTTGGAAGCGCCGCACATGTCCGTCGCCGGCCATTGTGCCGCCGCGAATCGTCTTTGACGCCAGGACGTGGGAGAGGTTCACCTTTCCCGCCTTGTTGATGGTGACCCTGCCGCCGTCCGCAATCTTCTCCAAAAGATTCACTTGAGCGCCGGCTTTGCCGCTGCCTGACTCTCCCAAGGATATGGCAGTGCGGCTGCATCGAAGCGGCGTAAGGAGTTCATGCCAGGCTAGGCATTCTCTCAAGAGAGATCCAGCAACCTGCGGATAGCATTGTGCCAATCTCGCGCTCTTCCTTGGGGCTTCGGCATCGTTATGCACTTATCCAGGGAATATAATGCCGGCCATCGCTCCCATGAGTTTACCTCTTGCCAACCAAGCCTGACTTGGTTATTCCAAGGTATTCGTGGATTAATTGGTCGAAGGCGACCAGGCTGCGCGTCTGCGGAATGAGCCGACTGCCCCAAGTCGTGCCGTATGGGCTTGTCAGGTAATCTGTCGGCGCGGGAATAACCTGCATCCCGGCCTTGCGAAACGTTGCGACAGCCCGGGGAATGTGCAGCGCAGATGAGACGACAATTACCGGATCCTCTCCGACCACGCGCCGAAAGGCGGCCGCCTCCTGTACGGTGTTGGAAGCGTCCCCGATGATGGTGATGTCTTGCTTCGTCAGACCTACGATGCTGAGCAGCGATGCCATCATTTGCGATTTCTCGCGGGCGGAGGCGTCACCGGATACCGATACCGCCAAGCGCGGGTGATTCAGTGCCCGGCAGATGCGCGCCGCCTCGATGAAGCGCGAAAGGTAGTTATGGCGAACTTCACTGTTGGTAGGCAAGCCGTATATAGGTTCATAACCGGTGCCCATTACCGCTACCCAAACCGTGTCCGTGGCCAGCCGCTCGTCCATCATCAGGCCGTTACCTGACTCGGCGTTGTTTCCACGCAGCATCAGAACGGGCCAGCGATATTCGATCCGCCACAGCACTGCCTTGGCACAAAACCACTTTGAGAAGAATGCCAACAAAACCGTTCCTGCGGTCACGAGCAGCTTGCCGAGCGTCCGCCGCCGGTTGGTCCTGGAGAGCCACGACAGCACGACCCCCTGTAACAAGCAGTCCCAGGCAAATCACCACAGGCGTAAGAAGGGTGCCAACAATCCAACGAAACGTCTCCATGCCCCAAATCCTTCCGCCTAGCTGCTCGTCAGCGCAAAGGCCGGATACCGCGTCTCAGCCTCCACACCGGCACCAGCGCCTGAAACACAGGCAACGGCAGCCCGGTCAACAGCCGCATCAGTGTGCGTTCCTTGCCGGCGCACTCCTTCGCCAACGCCCGGTGCGCCACATCCCTGGCCCGGTAAAGTTGATTGGCTTCATATAGGCATCGAAAGGAATATGCATAGGCCGTCGTCAGGAACTGGCGCCGACGGCGGGTATAAGCGAAGAATCTGGGATGCCGCTGCACCATGATTTCGTGTTTTTCCCAACACCTAAAGGCGTGGCCTAAGCTGTTGGAATTGTTGTACCGGCGGTAGCGGTACACGGTCCGGCCAACGTGGAAAAATTGGTAGCCATTTTCAGCGAGGCCGATGTTGAAATCGAAGTCCGAGCCGCTGCGGATCAATTCGCGGCTCAGTCCACCCATCTCTTTCCATACATCCATGCGGTAAGCCGCTCCGCCGCCCTGGAATGCGTCGAGCGCGGCTAGCACACCCCACGTT
>JBEKYG010000083.1:0-10864 GCA_049511215.1 Acidobacteriota bacterium
AGAATCTCGACGGTGGCGGGACGGGGACTGACGACGGCAACTGCCTAAAAGCGCTTTCAGAACCGCAGGTCAGATGCCTCTTTGAGGGGCTTAAAAAATCGGAGGCCGATTTTTCAATCTAAGACCTGCATCCGATGCGTTAGAGTAATCCCCATAGTAATGTTCTCAGGGACGCGATCATGCCGGGCAGGGAGCGGCGATCCTGGGCGGCATCCTGGAATAACTCCTTGACGGAGGCGTAAAAGCACTGGCTCAACAGGCCGACTAGCTTGCGGTCGTACTTGAAGCAGAGGCGGAGCATTTTGGGAATCGTCACGACGTATTGGCGGACGGGCAGATCGCCCAGGATCTCCTGGTCGACATGTTCAGCAAACAGCAGGGCGCGCTTCTAAGGTCGTGCTCCCCATCAGTGCCGATCATCGGTATCGGTATCGGGGTCGCTATCGCTGTCGGTCTTTTCAGCCCAGCAAAACCGATTGCGACTGCGATTGCGACTGCGATCCCGATACCGATACCGACGTTTTTGGCTTTTTGCTTATATTTTTGGGTTGACGAAATTGCGGCCATTCCAATCATCAATCGCTCAGCGCTGCAATTCAGACGATACAAACCAAAAGCAGCCGCGAATAACACGATGACGCAAATGGCGTAGCGGCAGACGCGGAGCCTGCGCCAAAAACTCGGAGCCATTTCGTGCACTTCGTGTTATTCGTGGCTGCTTTTGTTTTGCAGCCTCTGAATCGCAATCGGTCAGTGGTGTGTGATGTAGTAGTGCACCGCCGGGGTTACCAGCAGAGACAACAGCATCGATGCCGCTATGCCACCGATGACCGCGATGGCCAGCGGCTGGAGCATCTGGGAACCGGCACCCCACCCCAGGGCCAGCGGAACCATCCCCGCGATGGTAGCCAAAGCCGTCATCATGATTGGGCGCAGCCTGCGCTCGCCGGCTGCAATCATCGCATCCCCGGGCGCAAGCCCTTCGAGACGATACTTCTGATCCGCATCGAGCAGCAGGATCCCGTTCTTAGCTACGATCCCGATTACCATGATGACTCCCATGAACGACGAGATGTTGAAGGTCGTCCCGGTAATCAGCAACGCCAGAAAAACTCCGGACGTGGAAAGCAGCGCGGAAGCGAGGATGGCCAGGGGCGCGGCGAAATCGCCGAATTCAAACAGCAGCACGATGAAAACCAGCACGATGGCAAGGATCAGGACCATGCCCAGATCGCGGAATGAGCGCTGCTGTTCCGCATAGGCGCCGCCATACTCGACCCGAATACTGGCAGGCAGGTTGAGTTTTGCAATTTCCTGTTGCACCGCGGCAATGCCTTCACCCAGGCTCAGCCCCTCAAGCCTGGCGGTCACAGCCAGGTCGCGCTGGAGGTTATCACGGCGGATCTCCGTCTGTCCCGGAAGTTCGGTTAGATGTGCCAGCGAACCAAGAGTCGCTTTTTGACCCGTGGCGCTGCCCAGGATCGTGTTCTGCATCGCCTCCAAAGAAGCGCGTGTCTCCTTGGGGAATCGGACCCGGATCGTGTAAGCGCGTTCTCCGATCACAACGGGTGTGGGTGCCTCCTCCCCCTGCATGAGGGCGCTGGCATCCATTTCCACTTCTTCGGGCGTAAACCCGGCGCGCGCCGCGACCGTCGGATCTACCTGAAACACGGTGGCCGGCCCGCTGATGGTATTGTCGATTCCATTCAGGATGTCCACGACGCCGTGAATCTTGCCGATCGCATCCGCGACCTTCGGGGCCCAATCCCGCAACAGATCGGCATCCGGGCAGAAAAGTTTGATCTCAACCGGTTCCGGCGCGCTCGTCAGATCGCCGATCATGTCCTGCAGCAGCTGGACGAATTCCACATCAAGCATCGGGTACTTTTCGGCGATCTTAGCTCTTAGCTCGGCTTCAACATCGTCCACACTGCGGCTGCGATCTCGCTTCAGCTTTACGGCGAAATCACCGGTGTTCGCCTCCGTGACAGCGGCGAGACCGAGCTGCATGCCCGTCCGGCGTGAGGTGTTCTCCACTTCGGGCAGCGCGCGCAGCATCTCCTCAACCCCGGTGAGCACGCGATTGGTCTCTTCGAGAGCCGAACCGGCGGGCATATAGTAGTCGAGGATAAAGCCGCCCTCATCCATTGTCGGAAGCAAGTCCGAGCCGAGTGCTCGATAGCAATAGAAGGAAGCGACGATCAGAACCAGGCAAAAAAACCCCATGATCCACGGATGCTCGAGGGCGCCACGCAGCGCAGCACTATAGATTCTGACCGCCCCGGACATGAGCCCGCCCTGTTGGGAGTGATGCGGGGCCGGGCGGCCCGACGGGACCTGCCCGGGCATCCGGCTCTCCGAGGAAGCGTCCGGGGACCCGCCCCCACGTTTCCGAATCAGGTAGTGACTCAAGGTTGGCGTCCAGGTAAGAGCCAGCGCCAGAGAGGTCAGCAGCGCCATTCCTACCGTTACCGCCAATGCGCGGAAGAACACCCCGGTGACGCCTGTAATGGCAATCAGGGGAAGGAAAACGACAATCGGCGTAAACGTCGAGCCCAGCAGCGGTATTCTGATTTCGCGCAGAGCGCTCCGAACCGCCTCACCGCGGCTCTGCCCGGAATCCCTGTGCGTGATGATGTTTTCCACCACGACGATGGCGTCGTCGATGACGAGACCGACGGCAGCCGCCAAGCCTCCAAGTGTCATCAGATTGAAGCTTTGGCCCATGAGGCGCAGGGCGATAAATGTCACGGCCACCGTGGCAGGGATCACGAGTCCGGCCACCAGCGAAGTGCCCCAATCCCGCAAGAACAGGACCAGGATCAGCGAGGCCAGAACCAGGCCGATCAGAATGGCGTCGCGCACGCTCTTGATCGAGTCGTTCACGATTTCCGACTGATCGTAAAACGAATTCAACTGAATCCCGTGAGGCAAGGTACTGCGGATCTTTTCGACTTCCTTGTGGACCTCATCGGCAACCGTGACCGTGTTGCCGATCGGCTGGCGATAGATACTCATCAGCACGGCCGGCTTGGTATTCGCGGTCACCACCGTATACACCGGTTTGTAGGAAGGTTTCACCGACCCAAGGTCGCCGATGCGCACGGGAATTCCTGACACGGTGGTTTTTACGACGATGTTTTCGATATCCTCGGGGCCATGCGCCTGGCCGCTGACCAATCCGAGCACCAGTTGGTGATTGCGCTCCATCATGCCCGGAGAGTCAATCATGTTGGTGGCCCGGAGCACGTCGATGAGGCCCGGCACGGTAACGCCGGTGCTCACCAGCCTGGCGGGGTCGGGACTGATCTCAAACTCCGGCTCCTGGCCGCCTTGCACCACGACGGTGGACACGCCACTCAGGCGGTTCAACCGCGGCCTGAGCTCGTAGGTGGCCAGCTCCCAGATTTTGGTTTGCGGCACCGTATCCGAAGTCAGGCTGTACCCCATGATCGGGAAGGCCGCGAACGTCAGCCGGTTGGCCGTGATCTTGGCTTGCTGCGGCAGCGTGGATCGGATCTCGGCCAGCGCCGCATTGACCATGTTCAGCGTCTGGAACATGTCCACTTGCCAGGAAAAGAACAAGTTGACTTCCACGGTTCCGCGGCTGGTGATCGAGCGCACCGCTTCGAGGCCCTGGACGCTGTTGACCGCCTCCTCGATCGGGCGGGTCACGGTCACAAGCATCTGGTCGATCGGCGCCACACCGTTATCGACGCCGATGATGACGCGCGGAAAGTCCGTCGATGGAAATACTGCCACTGGAATTGTGAACGCCAGATAGATTCCGACCGCGACACAGGTCAGGATCACGAACACGATCGGCTTTGAGTGGCGGGCGGTCCAATGCTCGGCCGCCTTGGCTTCTCCAACTTGCGATTGGGCATTGTGATTTTCAGTCATGCTGGTCGGTCTTCTCGTCAGTCTACTTGTCTGTCTTCTTGTCGGCCTTATCACCAGACTTTTCGTCTGTTTTCTCGCCGGGTTTCTCGACGCGCACCCTGGCTTTGTCCTCTAGTCCGAGGCCGCCGACAACAATCACCTGCTCGCCTGGATCGAGTCCTTTCAGAACCTGCACCTTGTCTCCCTCGCGAATTCCCGTCTCAATCTTCTTTTCATGAGCCAGCGAATCGGAGCCGACAACCATGACGGTCGTCTCACCCTCCTGCGCCGGCAGAATCGCGGCCAACGGAATCACGATCGCGTCCTCGACCGTTTCGGCGAGGATGGAAACCTGGACGGACGAACCAGGCTTGAAGCGTTCGCCGGGGTTCTGCGCCTCCACCCAGACCTCGGCAGTCGTGCTATTCGGATCCAGCGCCGGACTGACCACGGTGACCTTGCCGTGAAGCTCGGCGGAGGCATCTTGCCCGGTGATCGTCGCCGCGACACCCACCTTTAAAAACATCAGCTGTTCCGCAGGAACGTTGGCGCGAGCAACGACCCGGGAAACATCCATCACCGTGAGCAGCGGCACGCCCGGACCGGCCATCTCGCCGGCATAGAGCGGCCGATCCGTGATGACGCCGTCGATGGGGCTAATGACCTTGGCGTACTCCAGCTGCACTTCAGCTCCCTGATTGTGCCCTTTCGCGGCGTCAACCTGGGCCTGCGCCTGACGGGTCGCCGCATCTCTGCCGATTTTTTCCAGAGTGTCGAGATGTTTCTGTGCGACCTCGTACTGGCTGTGCGCCTGAACATAAGCGACATTGGCTTCGTCCACTTGCCTGCGTGGCAGCGCGCCCTGCTCCAGAAGCGCCTTCCGGCTCTCCAGCAGTTTCTGTGCGGCATCGAGCGCTTCCTTGGCGGATCGGACATCGGTTTGCGCCTTGGTAATCTCCTCGGGCAGCGATGCCCCCGTAGTGCCGCGGAAGGCGGCTTCCGCCTGGTCCACCAATCCCTTGGATTCCACGGCAGCCGCGGCCAAGTCACGACTCTCGAGCACGGCAAGCAGCTCGCCCTTGCGGACGTGAGAGCCTCGATTCACATAAAACTCGCGAACCGGCGCGTTGATCTTCGGAATCACGCTGGCCTGGTCGATGGGATGCAGAATCCCCTGCGCCTTGATGATCCGTTGTATCGATGAACGCTGGACTGGCGCCGTCTGGACCGGGGCGACCGGCTCGGCTTCCTTCGTCTCATTCTGAGAGCAGCCTGCGGCAAGGAATAGGATCCATAGTGCCGCCGCGGTTTTGATTCTTATCTGCGCATGATAGTTCAGCATAGGCTAAATCGTTCCTATTAGCGTCTGGATGCCGGCGAGAGCAAGACGATAACGAGAGAGACCGTCATCATAAGCATTGCGCGCCTGCGCCAGAGTCGATTGGGCATCCACCACTTCGAGTACACTCACTTCTCCGGCCTCATAGCGTAAGCTCGTGAGCCGGAGGCTTTCCGCAGAATCATCCA
The DNA here is from genome assembly GCA_049511215.1 of Acidobacteriota bacterium. GTDB lineage: Bacteria > Acidobacteriota > UBA6911 > UBA6911 > UBA6911 > JAFNAG01. The sequence continues at coordinate 5,410 of JBEKYG010000083.1, forward strand.
TCGAGCGCCGCAGCGAGTCGAGCTGGGCCAGCGCTCCTTGAGCCTCAAGATACAGTGCATGGAGATTCGAGATGAATTGTTTTCTGGTAAGTTCGAGGTCCAGCTGTGCCTGCTGGCGCTTCATGTCGGCCTGGTGAACCTTACTCTTCGTCGACCACCAGTTCCACACCGGGATATTCAACGTGGCCTGCGCCGATGAGCCGAGATGATTCCGGCCCTCCTCGTCGTGAGCGGCAAACTGATTCGCGTTGATGCCGAAAAAATAGTCAAAGCTAAGGGTGGGCAGGTAGGCCGCACGAGCAATCTGGATGCCGAACTCCTCCTGGCGCACGCTTTCCTCGGCGGCCCGAAGTTCAGGGCTCTTCGCCTTGGCTTGGTTTTCAAAATCGCCGTAGGCGGGCAGGGCACTCACGGAGTTGAGATCATCCACAAGGTTGAAATCAAGCCGGTAGTCGGGAAACATCAGGACCGCAAGCGCGATGCGCGCCTTGTCGGCCCCCAGCTGCGCATCCTGGACATCGCGCTGGCGCTGCTGCAAGACCAGTCGTGCTTTCAGAACATCCGCATGAGCTACCTCTCCGCCCTTCTCCAGCTTTTCGGTGATGTCCACGAAGCGCTGCGCCTCTTCCAAGGCACGCTGGGCGTTGGCAAACTTCCGTTGCGCTGCTACGGCGGCATAGTAGCTTTGAACCACTGTAGCCACGAGGCCGCGCTCCACGATATCCCTTTTCGCGGCCGCCAGCGACTGCGCCGCGATCGTCCGCCGATAATCGGCAAGACGTGCGGGCGAAAACAGCTCCTGATGCACCTGAGCCTGGCTGTTGTAGACGTGCACGCCGTCATTGGAAATAAAGACGCCGGGTTCGGTGCCGTTCCCTTGGGTATAAATGTACTGGTTGAAATAGTTCAGCGACGGGAGGAGCACCGCCTTCGCTTGCGTGCGATCCTCGCGCGCCAGGCTCATATCAATGTTCGCCGATTGAAGCTGCTGGCTGTTGTCCCGGGCACGCTGCAGGGCGTTTTTCAGATCAATGGTAACAGCGCCTTGCTGCGCCGCAGCGGGCGGGCTCTGAGCACGAACTAGCGGAGTCATGACACAGCAAGATGCGACGGTTATAAGGAGAAGCCCCTTTGCGCGTACAAGAAACATACAGCTCCTTTGACCCTGCGATGTCCTCTTTCCGATCACCCGAGCAGAGAGCCCGGATCCTGATCTTAGAGTTCTTTTGCCGATTAGAGCCGGGCAATTTTAAGCTCCAAGCTCACCTTTCGCAACTTCCTTCCTAAAGTTTCTCCGGTTGAGACAGTGCCGCCAGAATGCAGCCACGAAAAACATTGGGCGGCATAGTCGCAACCAAAATCTAACGCCAAGAAATCGGCGATTCGAGATTCGAGAGTTTCGAATCTCGAATCTCGAATTAAGTAAATATTAAGACTTTTGGCGTCTTGGAGTCTTGGCGCCTTGGAGTTTTGGCGGTAATAAATCCTTTCCGTCCGCGAATGCTAGCCATGATTGACAGGAACGAAGAGCGTGAACGTGGCCCCCTTCCCCGCATTGTTGTCTACGGCCACTCGGCCGCCGTGCAACTCCGCGATCATCTTTACAATCGCCAATCCCAAACCGGCACCTTCCGGTTCGGCGCCGGCGCCGGCGGCGCCTCGGTAAAAGCGGTCGAAGATATGTGGCAAGTCTGCCGCGGCCACCCCCGTTCCAGTATCGGCTACCTCCACAGATGCGAAGGCAAAATCCGGTTTGACGTTGACCGTGATCACGCCTCCTTCCGGAGTGTATTTAAAGGCGTTCGTCAGCAGATTCACTATGGCACGGCGCAGCAGGCGGGCATCGCCGGGCACATTCACCTCTTCTCCGACACTCCATTTGAGAAAAAGATCCTTGCGTTGCGCGAGTGGGCGCAAGGCGCGGCAACAATCATCCGCAATTTCCATGAGATCCGCAGGTTCCTTGATCACGGGCAATTGAGCGGCCTCTGCCCGTGCAATCAGCAAGAGGTCGTCTACGATCTCCGAGAGGTGTTCGGTCTCGGCGCGCATGGTTGCGAGAGTGGCGGCATACTCCTCGGCCGATCGCGGCTTCTCCAGCGCCACATCCGCCTGGCTGCGCAGAATCGCCGCGGGCGTGCGCAATTCGTGGGCGGCATCCGAAAGAAACTGCCGCTGCTGTTGGAACGCCCGTTCGAGCCGGGCAAAGAGGTCATTCAACACTTGGGCGAGCTGCCCAAATTCATCATGGGAGCCCGCGATCTCGAGTCGCTGCTCGAGCGCTTGCGCTTCGATATGCCGGGCTTGGGAGGCAATTTGAATAACCGGCTTAAGGGCTCGTCCGGCCAGGAAGTAGCCGCTCGCTGCGGCAAATAAGAGAATCAGGGGGAGTGCAATGAGGAGTGTCCGCCTCATAGCCCCCAACTGGGCATCGACCAGGGCAAGGTCGCGCGCCAGAAAAACCTGGTAGCCGAAACTGCCGCCGCCAACGCTTCGAGACAGGCGCCACGAGTGCGAGCCGTCATGAATGGTGGTGGGCTTGTCCGATCCGATCCGTTCCCCGCGCATGGCATCCAAAAGCGGATCGGGGAGAGAGCGCACGTTGACAAGGTACGTCCGTCCGCCTGACAGCACCAGCTGCAATGCCAGTTGAGGGGGGAGACCGAGTTCGTTGATTTCGTCCAGCAAGCGCGTCGCAGGCGGCTTGCCCTCCTCTTTGTAGACGCGGTCGAGAGCGCCCGTTACCATGAGAAGCGCATCCGACATTTCATGATCGACCTGGGAGTAGAGGCTTTGCCTCGCAAGGTGGTCGACGACCCCGCCGAGGAATACGAAAGACAGAAACAGCACGAGCGTGTACCACAAGGTCAAACGCCAGCGTACTGTCATGCCAAATCGCATCGAGGGAAACCCAATCATGCGGTATTAAATATAAGTTCAATTTTTGTAACTACCCAGATTGTCCAGACTGTAATCTGATTTTTCTCGGGGTCGGCATCGGCATCGGAATCGCTATCGACTCCGTGGCAGCGCGGTATGCATCCAGTAGCTCATGTCCGAAGGTTATCCGTTTCCTTTCGATTCCGATACCGATTCCGACCCCGATTGAAATATGTCTGCCAACCACCTGAGTAGTTACCAATTTTTCGCGCAACAATATCAGTTGGCGGACTCTTCGCGGTCCTGGGCACAAAGAAGATAGCCTGCGCCTCGACGGGTATGGATCAATCTGATCTGCTCCCCCTCATCGATTTTCTTCCGCAGCCGCTGAATGTAAACCTCGATCAGATTCGAGAACGGATCGAAGCTCTCGTCCCAAACGTGCTCGGAAATACCTTCCCGCGAGACCACCTCTCCCGCGTGCAGCAACAGGTACTCCAGCAGAGCGTACTCCTTGGCCGTCAGCCTGATAAGGCGCCCCGCGCGGCGGACCTCCTGGCTGGCGGTATCCAGCTCCAGGTCGGCGAGCTTCAGTCGAGGCGGACGCAGCTGGCTATGCCGCCGCATAAGGGCGCGCAGCCGGGCGAGCAGCTCCTTAAAGGCAAACGGCTTGGTCAGGTAGTCGTCCGCTCCGACATCGAGGCCGGCAACGCGGTCTTCCACGGCATCGCGTGCCGTCAGCATCAGCACCGGCACGCTCAACCCTTGTTCGCGAAGTGCCCGGCACACGGCAAATCCATCCCGCTGCGGCAACATGACGTCCAACACGATCGCGTCGTACTGATTAATTTCCGCCTGTTGGATCGCTGTCTCGCCGTCACCGGCGACATCGACCGCGTAGCCCTGCTCGCGCAGTCCCTTCGCTAACGCTTCTGCCATCGGCCGGGCATCTTCGACCACCAACACGCGCATGGAGCTAATTTCTACTCCAACTATTTACCTTTGGCAACCTTGCCGTCCGGCCCCATCTCGACCTCCAACTGCTTTCCGGCATTTTCCACCACGGCGGAATAGCCCGTTGGAACCTTTTTGCCGTTGGCAACGGACTCGAGCTTTACCAGCTTCGCTGTCCCGATGCTTTTTTTGATCTCGGCCTGAACCGCGGCGGGCAGCGTGGCGATATCGATCTCTTCCTCAACTTCGGTCAACGCCCCCGTGGCATCGATGAGCATGTCCCGGCTGTGACCTTTGATCTTGGTCTCTACTTCATAGACGGTCTTTCCTGCATCGGTCTCCTTGGAGAGGCCGACAATTTCCGCTCCCTGGGTCTCCTTTTGAACCGTTGCCTGGACTGCCTTGGGGAGATCCTTCATCGCGAGCTTCTCTTCGCCCTGCTCCCCTGCTTCTCCCTTTTCGGACTTTGCCACCTTCTGTGGCGCCGCTTTCTGTTGGGTCGCCGCCTTCTGCTGTGCCCAGATGCTGCCAACCAGCACAAAGCACATTATGAAAAGAGTCACCCCTACACACTTAAGTCTTGAAATATTCATGGCTTCTCCTTCAGGTAATGGATCAGATTATGCAAGGTGAATCCCTGCGGCATGCAGATTAGCAGCAAACACCTAAACAGAAGATGAACACACCCGATTTTTCTGCTTTTGCCGGCAGTCGAGCGCCCCGGTTTCCCTAAGATCGAATTGGCACGTCTGTCATCTTTGTGGTAAAAGATCGGCGAGGTATGGGGACACTCGATGTGAGCAACGTAATTCTGCCATCCGATCCGTTGGCTGCAGTATACCAGGCCTTGGTCGACCGGATCCTCCTGGATGTGCCGCGCGCGGTTGCCGTGTATGCATATGGCTCACGAGTGCGGGGCGGCGTGCATCCGAAGAGTGATCTTGATTTGGCCCTGTTATTGCCGCACCGTCAGACCATCCCGCCGGAAGTGCTGCTTCAATTGCAGGGGGATCTCGAAGCAATTGCCGGCGTCCCGGCAGAGATCTCCATACTGAGACCGGAAACCCAATTGGTGCACTGCAAGGAAGTTGTCGCGCATGGTGTGCCCATTTACGTGGCTGATAAGAACGCACTGGCGGTTTTTGAAATGCAAACCCTCTCAAGCTATGCACGCTTCATGCAGGACAGAAAGCCCGTGATCGCCGCGTACGTGGAGGAACGGAAACATGGATGATGTGCTGCTAAACAAGGCTGCAATCATAGAACGATGCCTGCACCGCGTTGATGAAGAGTACTCATCCGATCCTCTGCGGCTGGCCGATTTCACACACCAGGACGCTATTGTGCTGAACCTGGAACGAGCGTGCCAGGCAGCAATTGACCTGGCGATGCATGTGGTGGCCAGAGAACATCTCGGTGTTCCGCAAAGCAGTGCCCAGGCCTTCGACCTTCTTGCGCAGGCTCGGCACATCTCCCCGGAGTTGGCGCGGAAACTGCGCGCCATGGTAGGCTTTCGGAATGTCGCCATTCACCAGTATCAGAGCCTGAACCTCGACATCCTGAAGCGGATCGTGGAGAACGGCCGCCGGGATTTCATCGATTTCTGTGCCGCATTGGGGCT
>JBEKYG010000084.1:0-10774 GCA_049511215.1 Acidobacteriota bacterium
CAAAAAACAACGGATATGCGCTGTGCCAACATTAGAAAAACCGACAAACGAGTGGGTTGAAAGGCAATTTGAAGCCGCCGGATCTCATAGCATGCAGGATAAATGGAGTTCTTAAATCACCTCCATGGTATTTATAAACTTATGCACTAAGACCCCGTATAGCGGTCACGATGTGTCGCCATCACAGGGCCAGCGCGCGACGACGTTACATCCCAGATGCCCGTTTCTCGGGAGCGTGATAGTTTCCGGTCTCCGACTCACTCGCGCAAGTGCCGCGGATTCAGCTACCCAGGGCCGAGCCCGCCAGTTATAATGACAGCCACTTCGGGTCGTTCTGATTATAGTGCACGAAGTTCCATGGGTGGAATTCTCTGTGATCGGCCAACCGTCTCCCCTCGTGGAAAACGTCATGCAAGCCTTTAGCACAAATAGCGGTTACAACACGGGGGCCGGCCAGTTCAACGTTTCTGACTCAGGGGCGCTAATCTACGCAGCGGGCGGCATACTTCCGGACATGCAGAATTCGCTGGTCTGGGTAGATCAGAGAGGGGTAGAGCAGCCTGTCACGCCCTTGCAGTCAGCTTTTTTTGCTCCGCGCCTTTCACCGGACGGCCAGCGAATTACTTATTCAACTGCGGGGCGAGAATGGCAGGTCTGGGTATATGACCTGAATACAGGCACGAACAGTCGGCTGACCGCCGAGGGAAGGGCTAGCTTTCCGATCTGGACTCCCGACGGTAAACGGATCGTCTTCTCATGGCAAAAATCTACGGCTGCGAGCCTGCTCTCGATACCTTACGATGGCAGCTCGCCGATGGAACCCCTTACAACAAGCGAATACGTACAAGCTCCCGGATCATGGTGGTCGGATGGGCAAACGCTCGCTTTGGTGGAAACCCACGCAGATACCGACCACGAAATCCTTCTGCTGGAAGCCCGTTCAAGGATCGTGCGGCCTTTCCTGAATTGGCAATTCAATGAAAGGTTTCCCGAGTTCTCACCCGACGGTCGCTGGATAGCCTACTCATCTAATGAGTCAAAGCGCAACGAGGTCTACGTGCGGCCCTTTCCCGCCCAGGGATGAAACACCCGGTATCCAGCGAGGGGGGCATCGAGCCGCTGTGGGCAAGAAATGGGAAACAGCTTTTCTACCGATGGGGAGATCAAGTGTGGGCTGTGGACGTGCGGACTGACGGCAGCTTCGCGACCAGCAAGTTGCGCCGGCTTTTTGAGCGGCCCGGATATGCGTTTGGAGCACCCATACGCAGCTATGATCTGTCCCTGGATGGGCAGCGCTTCCTGATGGTAAAGGTCGAACAAAGGAAGCCCACGCCTGTCACCGAAATGATCCTGGTCGAGAACTGGTTCGAGGAACTCAAGCAAAAAGTCCCGACCGGCAAGAAGTAATCGCGGCCGAGCAGAATCTTCCTCATGATCGGCCATTCTCCGTCTGATCTAATAAACTCGAATCTTGAGGCACGCCTGCTTCAAAGAAGATACGTCTCACGATCCTGAAGCGGCAACTGAGCGAAGTTGTCGTAAACAAGGCGAAACAGAACTGGGGCCTTTACTCCAGCGAATCCCGCTCTGGTCAACAATGCTCCTGGACTGCATCGCCGCATTTCAGCTGCGGCCCACACGCAGTAGGCCTCCAGCGAAATTGCGTTGCTACTGGTTTCCAGCGTTGGGTCGGCATGGTGTCGGGCTTGACATGAGTAACGTGACACGTTACACTCCATGAATGAAGCGTGAGATGAGCATTCCAAACACGAGGGCGAGAAAGATGCGCCCGACGCACCCCGGAGAAATGCTTCGGGAGGATTTTTTGCCGGATTACAAACTGAGCGTATCAGAGTTTGCAGTTGCTTTGGGGGTGTCGCGTCAGACCGTGAACGAGTTGCTGCGGGAGCGTCGGGCAATAAGCCCGGAAATGGCCCTGCGACTCGCACGATTATTTGGGAACACTCCTGAATTTTGGATGAATGCCCAGCGTGCCGTGGATCTCTGGGACGCCGAGAAAATCATCCGGAAGAGCATAGACAAGATCGTTCCTCTGCATGCTGCATGAACCAAACTGCAACCTGGAGCCCATACTCCCGCGAAGTCCCGGGTCGACAACCGGCCAAACACGTCACTGTTTCCGGCCCATCACCTCAACGAGCCGCTTCTGCTTGTCGCCGAACTGTGTCGGACCCGAATGGCGCTTAGATAAGGATTTCAATTGGGACCCTGAAAGGGTCTAGCAGCAAAGCCCAGGGCGCAAGCCCTGGGAACTGACGTAGGACAAGGAACCAGCCCTGAAAGGGCGGCGCAGGCTGCGTCGCCCTTTCAGGGCTGGCTTCCCGGATGACCATGACCCAGGGCTCACGCCCTGGGCTTTGCTGCCCCGCCCCTTCAGGGCTTAATCACTTGATTTAGCGGAACTAACGGGTGATTGGGGCACTCTTAACTAAGCGCCATTCGTGTCGGACCCCAAGCCTCGCTGAAAACGGTCTTGTCCCTGATTCGTGGTGATTGGCTGATGCAAAATTGAACGTCCCAAGACTATTCAAAGATGGGTTGTTATTCCAACACAAGATCGGCACCGCAAGAGTGCCCGAACCGTCGGTTTTGGGGCCGATCGGGTTCTTGCCGGCACGGAGTGTTTGGTCCGCCCAGGATCATTTTGGAAAACACTTGAGGAACGCGTCCATCGGATCGGCGTAGAACTCGATGGTGATCCTGGTTGCCAGCTCATCCGGCAATTCGAAGAGCTGTCTGCGAGCTGAAATCGGCATGAGCAGCGCGACCGCTCCCTTTTCCTTACCCAGTTTTGCAACAGCCAACGGGTTAGGGATGACGTCGACCGATCCATCCACATTCAGCGAGCCGGCGATAATGAGCCCTCCCCTTGCGCTGCGCTCGATTAAGGCGCCGAAAAGGGCGAGGAGAACTGCCATCCCGAGGCCACTGCCACTCGTATCGGAATCCATGGCGCGAAGTTGGATCGAAAACTCATGTGCCTGCGGGTCACGGTCGCCTACAAGTTCCTTCGCTCGTGCGTAAAGATTCTGTTCCCCACAGCCAACACTATCGAGGAAGGACGAAGTGGCCGGTGAACCAAGGATTTTGACGCCGCTTCCCGGGCCGAGGGTTGCCTCGATGCGATAGAGAGCGGGAGCCGTTGTTTGATCTCCTGGACTGATGACCCAGACCTGGCCGGGCGGCAACGAACTGCCGGCAATACCGCCGCCGGCCTGCTGTTCGGGCGTGGATAAGCATTCCGCCACTCCCTCTCCCTTTATGTACCCGCCGCCGAGCCCAGGCCCATCCTTCATGTATCCGCCGCCGAGTCCAGGTCCATCCTTCACGTATGGGACACTGGAGCCAGGACCATCCTTCACGTATCCGCCGCCGAGACCAGGCCCATCCTTCACGTATCCGCCGCCGAGTCCAGGCCCATCCTTCACGTACCCGCCGCCTGAGCCAGGACTATCCTTTGCGTAGCCGCCTCCTGAGCCAGGTCCATCTTTTACGTATCCGCCACCGGAGCCCGGCCCATCCGGTCTCGCGTCCGGCTGCCCAGCAGCTGATTCCGCAACTGGCGGTTCGGTGCGGGTAGCTTCCCCTCCGCCGAAGAACTTCATGCAACTACTGCACAGGTGCCTCCCGTAATGCCCTTCGGGTTGATTGCACCCGCCCGCGCCGCCATCGGCGCATACATGGGTACTCTTACAAGCAGGTAGCCTCATCGCCTCTCCCGCATTTTGTGAAGGATCTCAGTTGTTGACGCTGAACCCAGTTTTAAAAAGCTCACTAAATTGTCATTGATCAGGCCGGAACGGCCGCAAATGAGACGCAATTTCCTGAAGGCCTGACCCTGGAACCACTATCAAGACATGATTAAGAGCCAGCTAAGACCGATACCATGATCGCAAGAGACACCCAAGACCTTCGACGTCCATCTTGAGATGGCACGTCGGAGGATACTGCTCAAAATATCCTATATTGTGTTAGTGTGGTCAAGCGATACTCCAATTACCCGCAGATCCTTTGCCAGGCGGAAAGGATTTTTTACCGCAAGACTCCACGGCGCCAAGGCGCCAAGAGTTTTATCCTTGATTTCTTAGCGTCTTCGCGTCTTGGCGTTAGATTTTGGTTGCGGCTATGCCGTGCCGTGTTATGCGTGGCTATGTTGGTTCCCACTCTCTGAATCGCAGCATGACACATCCTTGCCTTGCGGTTTGGCGATTTGCGATTTAGAATCGACGGCAATTCGCGAAAGAGGTGCCCAAGTGGGCGGGACGATGGCACGGAGCCGGGTTCATTGGATTCATCCCGGCAGGGAGTCGTATCCCTGTTTACAATTTCCATGATCGGAATCCTGACAACCAGCAAAGAGGGTGTGCGATGCGACGAAACCCGATGATAGCAATCCTGGTCTTTTTGGTCCTGACGATACCCATGGGCGCACAGACCAAATCACCGGCGAATTTTGCCGATTACGGCCAATGGGAATCGCTGGCGCCGGGAGGCAGCAACGGGGGACTCTCTCCGGACGGCCGCTGGCTTGCTTACGGCATCAACCGTTCGAGCAGGAACAACGAACTGCGCGTCGTGAATCTAGCCGACGGCACGACGAAAGTCGCCCCGTTTGGCGCGCAGCCGGTTTTTTCGTCCGACTCGAAGTGGTTTGCTTACAGTATCGGCGTGTCCGAAACCGAGCAGGAGAGGCTGAGGACCGAGCAGCGGCCGGTACAGAACAAGCTCGGCCTGGTGAACCTTGCGACGGGCGACACCCAGACATTCGACGGCATCGAGTCGTTCTCATTCAGTCCCGATGGCGCATTCGTGGCCATGCGTCGATATGGTGCGGAGCGCGCAGCGGGCGCGCCGGCTGCCGCAGGGCGCGGCGGTGGTGGCGGTGGCCGAGGCGGCGCTGCGACGCCGTCGGAAGAAACGCCGGGGACGACTCTCATAGTGAGGCAGCTCGCGACCGGACACGACACGAGTTTCGGCAACGTGTCCCAGATCGCGTGGCAGGATGGGGAGCGAAGCCATACGCTGGCCATGATCATCAATGCCGACGGCAAATCGGGCAACGGCGTGCAGCTGTTCGATCCGGAAACCAGTATTCTGCGTGTGCTCGATTCAACGGCCACGACCTATACCGACCTTGCCTGGCGAAAGGATTCCTCGGATTTAGCCGTTTTGCGGGCCAAAAACGATGATCACAAAGACGGCTCAACCTACGCAGTCCTGGCATGGTCCGGAATCGGCAAGAATGAACGGCTGCGCACCTACGATCCCACCGCCGATTCCACCTTTCCGGCCGGCATGCGAACGGTTTCCTTCCGCCGGCTCGCCTGGTCCGATGACGGCAGCGTGCTGTTTTTCGGGATCGCAAAGTGGGACGATAAAATCGCGTTGCCCGCGGGCGGAAGAGGAGGGCGTGGAGGCAGGGGCGCCGGCGCGGGCGTGGATGAGCCTGCGGGGCTCGAAATCTGGCACTGGACCGACGTGGTCGTCATGCCAAAGCAGAAGGTGGACGCCCCTCAGGACCGGCGGCGAAACATGCTGGCCGCCTGGCACCTTGACAGCGGCAAGTTCGTGCAACTCGGCAAGGATCCGGTCAACGAGGACGTGAGGCCGATCGCGCACACGAAACTCGCCTGGGTTGCGGAGTGGTCGAAATACGCGATGAATCGGACGATCGGCCGTCCCGCCGCCGATCTTTATCTGCAGGACATCACAACGGGGGCGCGCACCAAGGTGAAAGACAACGTCATCGATCGGTACGCGCAAACCAGTCCTGCCGGAAAGTACATGCTCTTCCTGCTGGATGACCAGTACTACACGGTCAACCTGGCCACGCACGCAATCACGAATGTCACCAAGCCCATTCAGGCGTCCTTTATAGACAAGGAGTCGGACGAGACTGTCAAACAGAAGCCGCCCTTCGGCATTGCGGGCTGGACGAAGGATGATGCCGCGGTGCTTCTCTATGACAAGTTTGATGTCTGGCAGGTGCCGCCCGATGGATCGAAGGCACAACGACTGACCGGCGGCGCGGCCGACCAAACCCGCCATCGCATGGTACGCCCGGAAGGAGCAGGAGGCGGCAGAGGGGGCGGTGCCGGTTTCGGAGCAGCCGCCGCCGATCAGTCCATCGATCTCGGCAAGCCGACGTACATGAGCATTTACGGGGAATTGTCGAAAAAGTCGGGCTACGCGCGCTTGCAGCCGGGCGGCACTGTCGACCGCCTCGTGTGGCTCGACAAGGGCGTAGGCACGCTCGCGAAGGCTAAGAATGCCGACGTATACGGATACGTCGTGCAGGACTACGACGACTCGCCGGACATCTTCGTGGGAGGGGCGGATTTGAAGGACGCGAAGCAGATCACCCACACCAATGCGTTCCAGGGCAACTTCGCATGGGGCCACAGTGAACTGGTGGATTACAGGCTGGAAGATGGGCGCGCGTTCCAGGGTGCCCTGTACTACCCGGCTGGTTATGAGCCGGGCAAGAAGTACCCGATGATCGTCTACATGTACGAGAAGCTGTCCCAGAGCGTTCACAGCTACGTCGTGCCTTCCGATACCAGCTATTACAACACCACGGTTTTCACGAGCCACGGCTACTTCGTCTTCCAACCGGATATCGTTTTCACGACGCATCAGCCGGGCGTGTCCGTGGTGAAGTGCATTCTGCCAGGCGTGAAGAAGGTGGTTTCCATGGGCATGATCGATCCCAAGCGTGTTGGGTGCGTCGGGCACTCCTGGGGCGGATTCGACGCGGCCTATCTGGCGGCGTCCACGCAGGGCGTCTTTGCCGCCGCGGTTGCCGGCGCACCGATCACGGATCTGGTGAGCATGTATGGCGACCATCACTGGGGCCCCGGCATTGCGGAGACCGATCACATCGAGACGGGCCAGGAACGCATGGAAGTGCCTCTCTGGGAAGATCTGAAGGCCTATACGGACAATTCCGCGATCTTGAACGTGCATGACATGACTGTACCCCTCCTCCTCGAAGAAGGGGACGCCGACGGCACGGTCTTCTGGCATCAGAGTATCGAGATGTACAACATCGCCCGCCGCGCCCAGAAAAACGTTGTGTTCCTCGTTTACAACGGCGAGGATCACAGCCTGCGGCAGAGGAAGAACCAAGTTGACTACGGACACCGTATCCTGGCTTGGTTCGGACATTACTTGAACGGTGAACCGGCTGAGTCGTGGATTACCAATGGCCAGAGTTTTCTCGATCGCGATGCCGAGGTAAAACGGCTGGCTGCAAAGGCGCCGCTGCCGCAACCGTAATGGCGTGGAGATAAAGCTTACGGCAGGGAATGGCAGACAAACGCAGGCAACCCTATGCAATTGTCTGCCATTCCTCCAAACCCACGACTGCGCGATTCCGGGCCGACGTCTTCAACGGATTGGCCGATGCCGATGATGACTCCCGACCTGCGATCGAGGTGACGAAATGAACGATGCATCATCACCGCCGAACTCTGACTACGGTTTTCCCACTCCCGGGCCTCAGACACCTACCGGCCAAGAGGTAATGAACCAGGTCTTTTTTCTCTCGGATTTCGAGTGGAATGAAGTGCGTGAGAAAAAGACATTCGACTACATTCTGCCGGGTGTTCGTCCGCTGTTCCTGCAGACTCGCGTCAAGTCTCGCTATTATGCCGGGCTGTACGATTTAGGTGATCACTATCTGAATATCAATCGCGGTATCGGAACTTCGATAGTCCCGCTGCGCGTGTTCTCGCCGCAGGAAATCACTTCGCTCACATTCCACTCAATCCCGTAGTATCATGAAGGCGCGGAGCTCCTTGGAATGAAACCTCCGTGACCTCAGCGGCGCTGGGCGTGACAGCGAAACTGGTTGATTTGGGGTTGGGGCGCGGGCTAATCTCAGGTCGTCAATTGTCCTGAATTTCAAGCTTCTTCTTTTTTGGAGGTTGGATGGCGAATCCCTCCGTTTATTTGAAGGCACTCACGCCCGAAGCGAGGACCGCAATCGGCGGGCAGTATCATAAGATCACGCATTTCCCCTTCAAAGTAGGCCGCGAAAGTCGTACTGTGGCACGATCGGCTGATGTTCAGGATCCGCGTCGCAGACCCGATTCCATTCGTACCAACGACCTTTACATTCATGAACCGGGAACAATATTGAACGTCTCGCGCGAGCATTTCCTCATCGACTACCGGGACGGAGTCCACGTGATTGTCGATCAAGGCAGCTCCTGCGGGACACTGCTTGAAGGCGAACCGGTGGGCGAAAGAAAGAAGGGGGGCTGGAGGCGTCTCGAAAACAATGACGTCATCATTGTAGGCACCTCCGAGTCCAGGTTTATCTTCAAGTTCGTCATAATGCAAGACCCCTGAGTCCCGAGCGTCGTATGCGGGCTGCGCCTTCACCTTGATCGAGACTGACCGCCTGAAGCTCTCTATTCCTGAGCCGGCGTAATCTGACAGCCTCGCCCAAAAGCTGTGCGAAAAGGTCTCATTAGACCGTTATGCGTGATGTAACGTGAATTTTGTTCGCGTTGGAAGCAAGGAGCCAGAAGCCAGAATATGCATAAGCGTCGCCTATCCTGCTTTAAGGCCGATAGAAGTCAGCCGGCCACTGAACAGCTATGCACGGGCAATTCCGGCTCCTGGCTTCTGGCTTCCATATCCCGCCGTTTTTTGGCGGGATATCAAGGGCACAGCCCTTGCCTAGTACTACTACATTAAGTTCTTTTACGGATGATCCTGAAAAGGCCCAATAGTGACGCGCATCCTGTACGGTTTCCGCGCCTCAGGATCCAGAGATTCAAACTCTTTTTCTGACCAATAACGACGGGCACTTGATCATCACCTAACGTGGTAGTACTAGCAGATGTTGCCAGGCATTCCGGTGGCGAACCGCCAGGCCCGCTGCGGCGCTGCGACCTTCGTCCAGCGCTCCGGGCGTGGGGTGCATCGCTGCGCTTGCCGATCCGCAGGGTGCGGGCTTCTCGATCATCACCCTCGATCGGGTTGGTTAGAGGCGGCTGAAGAAGATCTCTTGGGGAAAGAACCCCTTATTCCATTGAGGCACCCTTATGAACCGTTCTGCGAGCGTTGTAGGAGTTCTGGCGATCGCGGTTGCCCTGGCGGCTGCAGTCATGGTGTTCAACATGCGTCGGCTCCCCGATCGGGCGCAGGTCCCACTCACGATCGGCCCTGCCACGGTTCAGCAAGCCGTCGCCCATGACATGTCGGCGCCGCTCGCGTCGCTGACGAATGGTGAGCAAGATGGCGGCGGGAGCCACTCTGAACCGTTCGAAGCCCAGAGTTCGAAGTTCGAGGTTCCGCCAGGCGCCCTCGCCGCGGATCCTGACGCGACCGACCCGGACGAGGAACGCCAGGGCGGTGGCGCGTCCGTCACGCCGCCGGCGATGACGACCCCAGCGGGTTCGGCCGCGATCGAACAGACATCCCACGGCTCGAAGCCGGCCCCGCAACTCGTCGACAGCTTCGACGGCCTCGGCGTGGGATTCATCGGTCCCCAGGGCACGGCCACCGTGCGCAATCCCTCTGACAACAGCCTCGCCGTCGGACCCAACCACATCGCGCAGATCGTGAACTCGCGGATGGCGATCTACACGAAGAAGGGCAAGACCTTCGACTCGACCGGCAAGGTGCTCTACGGCCCCGTCGCGACCAACACGATCTTCAAGGGCTTTGGCGGAGCGTGCGAGAACCGGCTCAGCGGCGACGCGGTCGTTCGCTACGATCAACTCGCCGATCGCTGGCTGTTTGTCCTCCCGGTGTTTCAACGGGGTCAAGCGCGTCCCGAGCAGGCCGCGCCTGGTCGGGCCGGTCAGCCCCCGCAACAGAGTCAGCCCGGTCAAACAGGCCAGCCTGGCCGAGCAACGCAACTGTTCGTGCCGCCGCCTCCGCCACCGCCCGATCCGAATGCGCCGCCTGTTCAGCCCGGTCAACGCGGCCGTGCCGGCGCGCCCGGTCAACCAGGTCAGCCGCTTGGCCCTTATTCCATGTGCTACGCGGCGAGTGTGAGTTCGGACCCGATGGGCGCGTACTACCGCTACGAGTTTTTGCGGCCGCTCTTTCCCGACTATCCGCGGCCGGCGGTCTGGCCAGACGGCTACTACGTGCCGACGAGTACCGGTGACAACCGGATCTCGGAGACAGTCGCTACCCAGAAGCACGCGTGCGTGGCCGATCGCGCCAAGATGCTCAAAGGCGAGCCCGCCACCGAGCAATGCGTGATCATCGAAAACGTGAACTTCCTGAACAACGCGGATGTCGACGGCAAGAATCTACCTCCGGTTGGAGCGCCGAACATCATGATGGCGGCGGGCGGTTGCCAACTGGACAAGATCATGGAAGACGATGTGATCAACATCTGGCAGTTCCATGTCGATTGGAAGGATCCGTCGAGGACCAAGGTCATCGGTCCGGAGAAGATCGCCGTCGCGCCATATCACTATTTGTGTGACGGGCAGCTCACGTACTGCGTGCCTCAACCTGGCAGCGAGCGGCGACTCGACGCTCAGGGCGACAAGATCATGGCGCGGCTCGTCTACCGCAAGGTGAACGGCCACGAGTCAATGGTCGCCGTGCACTCGGTCAATACCTCGGCTGGGGGCGGCGGCGTCCGCTGGTACGAGTTCCGGATCGACAAGAACCGCAAGGTCAGCCTGTATCAGCAAGGCACGTATGCGCCTGAAGGTTTCTATCGCTGGATGGCCAGCCCGGCCATGGACAAGCTCGGCAACATCGGCATCGGCTATTC
>JBEKYG010000085.1:0-10736 GCA_049511215.1 Acidobacteriota bacterium
TCCGCTCGACCCGGACCTCGTCTACGGCGGCAAGGTCACCCGGTACGATCGCCGGACCGGCCAGGTTTCCAGTGTCGGCCCGACAGGCGGCGGACACTGGAAACCTGGCCGGTCCGGCGATCGTACCGGGTGACCTTGCCGCCGTAGACGAGGTCCGGGTCGAGCGGATCCGGCGCCGCGTAGCCGTACTCCTCGACGCCTACCGGGTGCCACTCACGGAACGTGATCTCGCCGTCGACGCCGCGGCTCGAAACACACACGGACCCGCTTTCCTGCTGGCCGCTGCATACGCGGTACGGGAAGGCGTTGTCGGTCATCACGTGGTAGAGCTGCGCGGTCGGCTGGTTGTACCACGAACTCCAGGTTTGGCCGCCATTGAGGCTCACGACGGCGCCCTGGTCACTTACGAGCAGGATGATGTTCGGATCGTTCGGGTTGATCCACGCGTTCTGGTAGTCGTCGCCGCCGGGGGCGCCCTTGAATGGCACCCATGTTTTGCCGCCATCGGTGGATTTGTAAGTCACGACGTTGGTGATCAGCAGGGAGTCCGGATCTTTCGGAAAGACGACAGGCACCGCCTCGTCGATGCGTCCCGCCGGGCGCGAGTCGGTGGTGGCGCGCACCCAAGTCTCGCCGGCATCGTCCGATCGGAAGATGCCTGCGCCGCCAGTGGCTCCGATGGTCGCATACAAACGCCGGGAATTGCTCGGCGCGATGGCCAGCTCCGCTTGATTCAGTCCCTCGGGCAATCCCTGCTTTAATGGTTTCCACGTGGTGCCGCCGTCGGTCGACTTGAATATGCCGCCGTTGGTGCCGCCCCACGCCGCGTTTTCCCAAGGCCCCTGTCGCGTTTCCCACATCGTCGCGTAAACGATGTCCGGATTGGCCGGGTCGATGTCCACGTCCTTGCCGCCGGTGTTTTCATCTTTATAGAGGACCCTCTGAAACGTCCGGCCGCCGTCTGTCGATCGAAAAATGCCGCGCTCTTCATTCGGACCGTATGGATGGCCAGACACGGCGACGAACAAACGGTCCGGGTTGCGGGGGTCGACGGCGATCTTGGGAATCTGCTGGCCATCACGCAAGCCGAGATGGGTCCAGGTCTTGCCTGCGTCTGTGGATTTATAGATGCCGTCGCCGGTCGAGAGATCCGGCCGCGGCAGTCCTTCGCCGCTCCCGACATAAAGAATGTTGGGGTTGGAGGGCGCTACTGATACCCACCCGATCGAGCCGGTCGACTGATCGTCGAAGATCGGTGCCCATGTCCGCCCGGCGTCGTTCGTCTTCCACACGCCGCCGTTGCAGACGCCGATGTAAAAGGTGTAGGGCTGGCTCGGCACCCCGGCCGCCGACTTGGTGCGGCCGGCACGGTGCGGGCCGATCGAGCGCCACCGCATCTCCGCAAAAAGATTCGGACCGACCGGCGCCGGCTGCTGCGCGGGCAAGGCCCCAAAGGTGTTCGCGACGACAACGTAGATCAGAATTGCGACGAGAATGAGCCTGGCGTGTGACATGAGATTCCTCCCAGACGACGGCTGCTCGGCCTGTTCCTGGCGACATATTTTGCGGCCAACCGCAGTGGCGTGGCGTCGTCACAAAATCGGATCCGTATCCGAGCGATGATGCCGACTCGACGGTTTATTTACGAGCCCGATAGGCGTCGATTTTACATCAAAAAATTCTATCGCGGCGAGATTTGCAGAAAACCGAGCGCGGGTTTCCGCTGTCCTCCGATTCTCAATAATTGCCGATACGGAAGCAGGCCATCTCGGTGCTGTTGCGCACGATCAGCCTCCCTTCCGCAATCACCGGGACATTCCACGTCTTCCCCTCGATGGCCTGGAAGCGCGCTATCTCCTGATGCCCTTCCGGGCTGGCCTTCACGAGCACGACCTCACCGCTTTCACTGCTGATCACCAGGTACCCCGAGGCCAGCAGCAGCTGTCCATAGCCATAGCGCCCGCCTTTCCATTTGGAGTCCCCGGTGGCAGGATCGATGCATGCGAGGATCGCCTCGTCGAAGCCGTAGACGTATCCCTCGTATAGCACGGAACTGCTGAACTTGTTTTTCATGCGGTTGTTTTGCCAGACCGCGCGCGCTCCATAGCCGTCGTTCTTGGGGAAGACTTCGATCGCAGCGGCGCCGTGGTCATATCCGGCCGAGATGAAAAAACGGTTGTCCGTCAATACGATCGGCTGGGCGACATTGATACCCTCGTGGGTGACCCAGGGATATTCCCAAAGAAGCGAGCCGCTTTCGACAGCCAGACCCATGGCGCGGCTTGCGCTGACGATCAGGATCTGCCGGCGGCCGGCGAGATTGACCAGTTGGGGGGAGGTGTAGGCCTGCCGGTCGTCGAGCGCCTTCCAGATGGGAACGCCTGTCAGCCTGTTGTAGGCAACGACCGATTCGCCATGCGGACCGCCAGGCAGGACGATCACCTTGTCGTCGGCGATCAGGGGCGAGGCGGCCATCCCCCAATGGATGTTCTCAGCCTGGTTGTCTTGAAGGATGTTGCGCGACCAGATGCGGCTTCCGGATCGGGCGTCGAGGCAACGCAACTCGCCGGCTGCGCCGAGGGCGTACAGGCGGCCCTCATACCAGGTGGGTGTCGCTCGGGGTCCGTCGCCGCCCATGGTTTCCCGGAATTCGGCGTCCCAGCCGTGAATCCATTGCTCTCGCCCGGAATCGAGGGCATAGGCAGCGACAACCTCCTTGTGCCGGCGCTGCTCGATGGTGAAAATTAATCCGTCCGCCACCACGGCCGACGCATATCCACCGCCTACGGGACGCTTCCAGAGGAGCGGGAGCTTGCCGGAAGGCCAGTCGGTGAGGATTCCACCTTCAGCATATATCCCGTTGTGTCCCGGACCCCGGAACTCACTCCAGTAGGCATGATCAACCGCGGGCTTTGGTCGCGGTGCCGGTTCGGTCGCAGGAATCGCAGAGACACCAGGAGTCGATTCCGGCTGCGGAGGTTGCATTTGGCTGGCATCGACGGAGCGTTCCTCGATGCGAAGCTTTTCAATCTCTGCGCTGTGTTTTTCGGGATTCTTGAAGGCGAAGATAGGATGCGTTAAGCTCCCATCCATCTCCATCCTGAGACCCCAAAAGAGAAAGAGGGGAACCAGCCCGAATGCAGCTGCCGCCAGAAACGCCAGCATTTTGGTGGTCAGGCGGCTGTCCCGCCTCATCCAGAGCAGGACCAGTCCCAGCGGTGGGAGGAGGATGACCAAAATCCAGAGGACAGCGAGGTTCCGGTACCAGGCGGTGTTCGGCATGAATGAGACCTCCAAGATCTTGCCGCGGCCAGTATACAACAGGTGCGGACTTTCAGCCTGGTCAGAGAAGTAAGGGATGTGGAATGGACCGCATCCTTGTCATGAGACAAAGAAAACAGAGGAAATAGGGACACGGCAGCCTGACGACAGCAACCGCTTGATAACGATCGCCGCACTCTGATTGTACTTGCAAAGAAGCAGGGAAATCGCGGATAAAGAACCAGGCAAGGGCTGCGCCCTTGATATCCCGCTAAAAAGCAGCGGGATAAGGAAGCCAGGAGCCAGAATGGATTCGGGCAGTGCTTGTGCTCGCCTACTGCTTTGAGCTCGACACGTCCAGATTCCGGCTTCTTGCTTCGGATCCTGGCTTCTAACGAGAACAAAATTCCCGTTACGCTTCGTATGACGGTCCAATCCGCAGTCAGGTGAGAGATCCAACGGTGTGATGATAAACGATGCCGTTATGGTTGGGTTGCCGTCTCGGATGAATGGAGTGCACGGCTTGGGAGCTTCCCTGAAGTTCAGCCTTGCCAATCATTGTTTCTGCGTAACTGTTTAGCCCTGTGGTCATCGAGATGTCCTTTAAAAGCAAAAAGCTGCCACGGATTTCACGGATTCCACGGATTTTATGAAGGCACTACCAAAAGGCGGTGTTTCTTGCAGCCTCCAGGATGCGGGCAAAGACGACGGCATTATTTGGTGCGCCTCGATACGCGCATGCCATATGCATATAAATTCGTGAAATCCGTGGAATCCGTGGCTGCTTTTAAAGGGGCTAAACAGTTACGTTTCTGGAAATCCCCAGAAAAAGGAGTGCCCATGATATTGATCCTATTGGTACTGCTGTTGTTGCCTGCGACTGGACTCGCGCAGATCACGCCGGAGCAGGTCCTGGATGTCCAGCAAGTCGGCGATCTGCGCATGTCCCCCGACGGACGTCATATTGCGTTTACCGTCACCGAGCCTGTGAAAGGGACCGACCGGAATACGGACATTTATTTGCTGGACATCGCTACCCGCCAGATACGCCAGGTCACTTTTTCCGCCAAATCCGAGAGCTCTCCCCGCTGGAGGCCTGATGGCCGTGCGCTGGCGTTCCTCTCGGACCGCGACGGCGACAACCAGATCTACCTTCTGTCGCTGGACGGCGGCGAAGCCATGCGACTCACTGAAGGCAAACTCGGCATCCAATCCTTTGACTGGTCACCGGACGGCAAACAGATATCCTTTCTGGCCCCGGAAGCGAGAACTGATGCAGAGGACAAAAAGATAAGGGATCGGGATGACGCCCGCGTCGTGGACAAAGACAACCGCCTGGCCAGACTGTGGATCTTCGATGTTGCGGCCAAGAAGGTTCGCCAGCTCACATCGGGGCCCTGGCGCGTCTCCGATCCCCAATGGAAACCGAATGGCGAAGGGTTGATCGTAATCGCCAGCAACCATCCGCAACTCGATGTGCCCACCAGCAGGATCTACTCGATTTCCGCGTCAGGAGGCGATCTGGTGGAAGTGTACGCGCCGCAAGGGAACCGGTTCGGGCAAATATCCATCTCTCCGGACGGCAAGACTCTTGCCTGGCAGGGACCCCGCGATAACGGAGAAGGTTCCGCGGATATCTGGGTGCGCCCGCTCGCAGGCGGAGAACCGCGAAACCTCACTGCATCCGTCGATCGCCAGTTCAACCACGTGTGGATGAAGGACGGCTCGATGCTCTCGGTGGTTCAGACCGGCTTCAGGAGCGTATTCTACCGGATTACGCCCGACGGTAAACCGGAGCCCATGCCACAGATCGTCCCGAACCCCGGAAATGTCGCGGCAACCCAGGGGACGATCGTGTTTGTGGGCCAGACAGCGACGCAACTGCCGGAGATCTACATCTGGGACGGCAAAGGGACGGCCCAGAAGGTCAGCAAGTTTAATGAACACTGGGACAAGATTGCCCTGATCAAACCGGAGGTTTTCGCATACAAGAGCTTTGACGGGCTGGAGATCGAGGGCTCGCTGTTGAAGCCAGCCGGCTATGCCGCGGGCGCAAAAATGCCGCTGATCGCGCACATTCACGGCGGGCCCGCGGGCCGTTGGCAGGATTCATTGGATGCCTGGGGCCAGATGCTGGCCTCGCGAGGTTACGCGGTGTTTGAGCCCAACGTCCGCGGCTCGACGGGATATGGCCAAAAGTTCCTGGGCGCCAACAAGGCGGACTGGGGCGGCGGCGATTTCAAGGATGTCATGGCTGGAGTCGATTACCTCATTCAGAAAGGCATTGCCGATCCGGATCGGCTTGGCATCAGCGGCTGGTCCTATGGCGGATACATGTCCATGTGGGCCGTAACCCAGACTAACCGGTTCAAAGCCGCTGTTGCTGGCGCGGGATTGTCAGACCTGGCCAGCGAGTTCGGCACCGAGGCCAACTCATTTGGCGACGAGTGGTATTTCGGCACGCCCTACGAGAATCTCGACGCTTTCATCAAATGCTCGCCCATCACCTTCATCAAGAACATCCGCACCCCCACTCTGATCTTGCAAGGGGAAGCGGACACGACAGACCCGGTCGGACAGAGCCAACAGTTCTACCGCGGGGCGAAGCGCTACGGAGTGGAAAGTGATTTCGTGCTCTATCCACGAGAGCCGCACGGCTTCCGCGAGGAAAAGCACATGATAGACAGGGATCGCCGCATGCTCGCCTGGTTTATGAAGTACATCCCGGTGAACATACCGTAAAAAGCACGCACCTGCGGCGCGGCGTGCGGGTCAGGAAAATCAGGACATAAGGGTGCCTGCAATTCAGGCACTGGGGGAAAAACTCAGCCCCGAAGAACACAAATTGGGAGGCGGAATTCCCGGCGAGCACGAACGGGACAGGAAAGCGCATGCCCCGCGTCGGCCCAGACCTCATTCTGACTGCGATAACAATCGTTCAACTTCAGGCGGGCGCTCATTCTGCGCCCGCCAGGAATGCGGGTCTCCGAACACTCTTCCTGGGTTGACAATTTCTTCCGCGGTTTTCGCCCTGGCGGTTCAACAATGCTATGGTAGTGTCCTTAGGCCCAGGATCTTGTTGAGGTTCACGTCGATGGCCGCCATCTCGCCTTCGGGTACCGATCCGAGGCGCCTATAAATCATCCCACCCTTGATGGTCCGCAGGATCCCGGTCACGAGGGAAGGATAGAGCAACCCGGCTTTTTCCCATCCGGCTAATTCGTGATCACCGAAAAGAACCCGGCCGACATTGCTCGTGACCGCGGCTACAATGGCCCCCCGCCGGCTGTGGTGATAGGCCCGTGAAATCAGCACCAAAGCAGGCCGATGTTTCAATCCGGACTCATCGGCAAACACGAAGCCGACCAGCACCACATCTCCCCGCTTATAAGCGGTCATAGGCTGCATCCTTGTCGTTATCCCAGAGGTTCGCCAGGACGGGATCTACCTTGGCCGTCAATGCCACAAGCTCCTCGCCATCGTCTCCCAAATCTTCACGCAATCGTTCTTGCAGCGAATCCATGATGTATTGTCGAACGCTTACGTCGCGTTTGGCAGCCGCCAAGCGGACACGTCGCCTCACTGCGGGAGTCACATCCAGGCTAATGCACGGCCGTTTGACCCCAGATCTATAAACCCTCGGCATGCGTTTCCACCTCCCCTGGCTAACATGACACAGAGATGCCATGGTGTCAACCGCACCACGTTCTGAATCAGCCACCCACGGAGCGCTGCGCACAACGGCCCTCTTGATAGGTTCGGTGGACAGGCTGCGCAACCTCGGATTTAGCAAAGCCGTCCCCCAAGATCTTGGTGCAGCTTATGCATCTCTTCCTGAGTCAGCTTGCCGGGATTTTGAGCGGCGAGAAAGGCTGGCAAGAGAATCAAGGCTGGGATGGCCATTCGGGTTTTCATGAGTTTGTCGCCATTCTGTTCGGATATCTGACGGCTCACAGGAAATTACCGCGACACAGGATTCATGGTGTCACTTCATAAGAATCTAATCAGTCCAAAGTCGGGTTGCTAATCCTGAGCCATGAGTTTGATTGGCGTCTCGGAATCCGCTTCCCGATCGGCGTGCGCCACTCTACAGCAAAGCATCGCACGGAAAGGCGGATCTCCCTGACTACCCTAACGATTGCTCTCCTTTATCGGCTACTGCATAATAGCCGCGGAAGCGAAGGAGCTACTGCGTGCTGTCGCGCACTGTAAATTCTCAACAAGTCGAATCGTCGACAAGAGAAAGTGAGACGGTTGATGTCGGAATAAGGCCGTCACTAACTTGCCTTTTACTGGCGTTCCTGCGGTTGGGCGCCAGCGCGTTCGGCGGCCCGTCCATGGTTGCCTATATCGGCAAGATGGCGGTGGAGAAAAAACGCTGGATGAGCAAGGAGTCATTTTTCGATGGCGTAGCTCTCTGCCAGCTGATACCCGGCGCGACCGCGATGCAAACATCGGCCTATGTGGGATTGAAAACACATGGAGTGATGGGTGCGGCCGCGAGCTTCATTGGATTTGGTTTCCCTGCTTTTCTGCTGATGATTGCGCTTTCCGCTGTTTATGCGCACGCGCACAACCTGCCTGCCGTGGTGTCAATGTTCCAGGGGCTTCAGGCGATAATCGTTGCCATCGTCGCAAATGCCACTTTGGTGTTTGGCAGGAATTCGCTGAAGAACGGGAGAGACGTCATCATTGCCTTGGTGGCTGCGCTCATGTTTGGACTTGGGGTCAATCCGATCATAGTACTACCGATTGCTGCGGTCTTGGGACTTGCGCGAAATGTGAATCCCCCCCACGGCCTCCAACTGACTGTTCGTCCGACAGGTCGTGCTTGCCCTCTGCATTGTTGGTCGTGCTCACCGCCGGCGCCACGGGATTCACCCTGCTGTTTCTGTTTCAGCGGAAGTTATTCGACCTCGCTGCGCTGATGTCTACCATTGACCTGTTCGCCTTCGGGCGTGGTTTTGCATCCGTTCCCCTTATGTTCCATGAGATCGTCCACGTGCGGGGCTGGATGGACGGCCCGACATTTCTGAACGGAATTGTGCTGGGGCAGATTACTCCGGGTCCGATCGTGATCACTGCCACCTTCGTAGGCTATGCCTTGTACGGTTTTTGGGGAGGACTGCTGGCCACGATCAGTGTATTCTTGCCTTCTTTCCTGCTGGTCGTTGGAATCGCGCCTTTCAGCAGCAGGATTTTCGCTTCGTCTTATCTCAGCGGGGCATTCGGCGGCGTCTTATGTTCTTTTGTGGGCCTTCTGCTGACCGTCACTTTCCGCTTTGCTCTGAACGTTCACTGGGGTCTCGTTCATATTCTCCTCAGTGGCGCCGCTTTCGTTGCTTTACTTTTAGACATCGATATCCTCTGGGTAGTCTTGGGCGGGACGCTGATCTCGATCATTGCAGGATAGGCATCTCGGGTTCCGGCAGGCACTCGCACGGCTGAGACGCAATCCTTGGCCATCCCTGAGGATTAGCGAGGGCTGGAGATTAGCGCCGACGGCAGTAGACATGCAATTTCCAGGCGGCTGCAAGTGACCACGCGCAGGCATTACCACTCGCCTGACTTCGCCAGCTTTTTGATTTTGTTTTTGATCAGGCTTCTTTTCAGCGCGCTCAGACGATCGATGAAAAGAATCCCCTGTAAGTGATCGATCTCATGACTTAAGCATCGCGCCATCAGCCCATCCGCCTCAATCTTTATTTCGGCGCCGTTAATGTCCTGCCCATGCAGAGTAATCTTGCTGGGACGCACAATGGCGCCCGTAAAATCGGGAATGCTGAGGCAGCCCTCTTCGCTTTTTTGTTCTCCTTCCATCGATACGATTTCCGGATTGCAGATCGCGATCAACTGGCCGGCATCCTCTCCAACTGAAAGGTCCACCGTGGTGAGGCGGATATTGATGCCCACCTGTGGCGCGGCAAGACCAACGCCCGATGCGGCGTACATCGTCTCAATCATGTTTTTGGCGATCTTCTCCAATTCACCATTAAAAAAGTCCACCGGCTTGTTGACAGCCTTTAGCTCTGGAGCCCCGTATTTGAGGATGGGCAACAACATGGGCGCCGATCTTATCGAAAACAGGACCTGTTGTCCACTACTTGAAATTGGGATAATCATGGACGCACTGTTACCGGTGCTTCTCCCTTGATAAAGCCTTCGGCGCCATGTAAATTTTCCGGGAGCGGTGGAGTTCGCTTAACGTCGCTACGCGGCCAATGACTCCTGCAGCAGGATCACTGTAGGGGTTTCTCGCCTTTGGCTTCTCCTCAGTGATTTCCTGAAGATCTTAACTCTTGGGGGACCTCCGGCATATGGGAGATGTATGGTTTCTTGCGGCGCTCTGGCTTAGCTTGGCTTTGGTAGCGACCTTTTTCCCCATCCGATTCCGTATCTCTACCGCTCTTATCGAGATCGTCATCGGGACGGCTGCGCAGTTGATCCTGGGCACCTTCATCGGAGCGGCGGTACTCGGCGCCAACGCCCCCTGGATTACCTTTTTGGCCGGCGCCGGCGCCATCGTGCTGACATTCCTGGCGGGAGCGGAACTCGACCCTTCGATGTTGAGCACGCCAGCATGGATTCAATCTGAGCAAGCAGCTCGTCGGCATACTTGCAGTTCGTCAGCAGGCGTGATTGGTGCAGCCCACTCACTGAATCGGAAGCTTGGGTCATCGCGCTAATCTCCGTGTTCCATCGCCGGAAATACGAGTTTTCGCCATGCCGACCACCCGACGGAAAGCATGGGACGACTTTCAGACTTTACGGTGGCTGCGAAGTGACGAATGAAGAACTCGGACCCGGCTCCTATCAAAGGTTATCCTGTAGGAGTCATCTGCCCGAAGGGGCGGTTAGGGCGAACTCCAACGCCGTGGGGAAATTATTGTCCAGTCGATCTGTCGGTGTCAATTGCCGGCGCGAAGGAGCGATCGCACACGTCTACTGGACGACCTCCAGGCATCAGCCCGCGGGGCCCGCGTAGCGAAGGACGTCGGACATTTTCGTGGCGATGTCCTCGGGAAGGCCGCTCAGGCGGAGACGCTCGACAGCGCGCTCGACATCATAAGGCATGCGTTTGAGCTGCACGTCGCCATCCTGCCAGACGGCATAACACCCGCGCGGGTCACCGTCCACGGGCATGCCCAGGCTTCCTGGATTGACGATCGTGAGGCGGCCGATGCGGCGCCGGAATGGCTTGTGCGTGTGCCCGAGGATAAGCCACTCTTCTTTGTCGGCTAAATCCCCTACGGCCGCACGCCACTCCGATTCGGCAGCGTCGCCGCTGAGGTATGCATAGAGAGGATCGCGTGGAGTGGCGTGTACGAGATGAAAGCGGCTTCCTTCCACCTCGAGAGTGAGGTGCATCGCCAAGTCGCGCAAGAAATTCATAGCATCCTGGCTGAGCAATGGGCGGAAGTGAGCGCGGGTGGCGACGGAGAGTTCGTAGGAGATCGGCGAGCTGCGGCAATCCG
>JBEKYG010000086.1:0-10725 GCA_049511215.1 Acidobacteriota bacterium
TCCTCGACAAGCTGCGCAAGTCCGAGAGCAATTCCGAGTTCCTTTACTCTCTCAACAAAGGCTAATCTGTATCAACCCACCCACCAATTACACGCACTACCTGGAGCGGCGATGCCGCAACCAAAATCAAACGCCAAGACACCAAGAGTTTTGAACCTTGATTTCTTGGCGTCTTAGAGCCTTGGCGTCTTGGTGTTAGATTTTGGTCACGACTTAGTCCTTTTGGCAGACCGGGGAAAAGCACATGGAACTAGCCGCACACATCGAGACGATCAATCAGAAGGTCAGGGCCGAGAGCAGTTTCGTTCAGCAGTTGGTCGGTGAGGTGCACCGCGTCATCGTGGGGCAGAAGTACATGGTCGAACGCCTCCTGGTCGGGCTGTTGACGCGAGGGCATATTCTGCTCGAGGGGGTTCCAGGCCTTGCCAAAACGCTGGCAGTCAAGACGTTGGCTTCCGCCATCGACACCAGGTTTCAGCGCATTCAGTTTACCCCCGATCTACTTCCCGCCGACCTCATCGGGACGATGATTTTCAATCCCAGGGAAGGCACGTTTTATCCCAAGAAGGGGCCGATTTTTTCCAACATAGTGCTGGCTGACGAGATCAATCGCGCCCCTGCCAAGGTTCAGAGCGCTCTGCTGGAAGCCATGCAGGAGCGACAGGTAACGATCGGCGACACCACCTACCCGCTCGAGGAACCGTTTCTGGTCCTGGCAACGCAAAATCCTATCGAGCAGGAAGGCACCTACCCGCTCCCCGAGGCGCAGATCGACCGGTTCATGCTCAAGCTGAAGATCGATTATCCGGACACCAGGGAAGAGCGCCAGATTTTGGACCTGATGGCCCGGGATGAGGCGATTGAAGTCGGCAAAGTGGTGGGGCCTGCCGACATTTTACGCGTACGCCAGGTGGTTAAAGAGGTCTATATGGACGATCGAATCAAAGATTACATCGTCCAACTTGTATCCGCCTCCCGCAGGCCGCAGGATTTTAAGGTCGATCTCAAAGGCCTGATCCAATTCGGGGCCTCTCCGAGGGCAACGATTTTCCTGGCG
The DNA here is from genome assembly GCA_049511215.1 of Acidobacteriota bacterium. GTDB lineage: Bacteria > Acidobacteriota > UBA6911 > UBA6911 > UBA6911 > JAFNAG01. The sequence goes on from JBEKYG010000086.1 coordinate 1,058, forward strand.
CAGGCGGGACGCGCCCATGCGTTTATCAAGGGGCGTGGCTATGTCACGCCCGAGGATATCAAGGCCATAGGGATGGACGTGCTCAGGCACCGCATCATTCTCACCTACGAGGCCGAGGCCGAAGAGGTCACCACCGAGTCCATCGTCAGCCGGATTTTCGACGCGGTGCAAGTCCCCTGATTTTGGACTTTGGATTGCGGATTTTTGATTTCCGGGATCAGGCGGATTCCCAATCCAAAATCTAAAATTTAAGATTGAAATATGTTGCCGAAAGAGATTGTTCGCAAAATACGACGCATTCAGATCACGACCAGCCGGCTGGTGAACGAGTCCCTGGCAGGCGAATACCACTCCGTATTCAAGGGGCGCGGGATGGAATTCGACGAAGTCAGGGAATATCAGCACGGCGATGATATCCGTTCTATCGATTGGAATGTCACCTCGCGCACCGGTCATCCGTTCGTGAAACGATATGTTGAAGAACGCGAGCTCACCGTGATGCTCCTCGTGGACGCAAGTGCCTCGGGCACCTTCGGGTCGTTCGAGAAGACCAAGGCTGAAGTCGCTGCCGAGATCTCCGCCTTGCTCGCCTTCTCCGCCATTAAGAACAATGACCGCGTGGGGGCGATTTTGTTCACCGACCGCGTGGAAAAGTTCATCCCGCCTCGGCGCGGCAGCACGCACGTCCTGCGCGTCATCCGGGAGCTGCTCTTTTATCGGCCAGAGCGCCTGGGTACGCGCATCCAGCGGGCGCTTGAGCACCTGAACCTGGTGGTGCACAAACGTGCTGTGGTGTTCCTGATTTCTGATCTATGGGATCAAGGCTTCGAACAGCCACTGAAGGTGGCAAACCGCAGGCACGACGTGGTCATCATTCAGATTGTCGATCCGCGCGAGCAAGAACTTCCCGATGTTGGTATCCTGGAGGTCCGCGACGCGGAGACCGGCGAGGTCGTCCGCATCGACACCTCGCTTTCCAGGGTCCGTGCCGCCTATCGCGAGAATTGGGAACGGAACCATCTGGATCAGAAAAAACTGTTCCAATCGCATCGCATGGACCATGTTTTGATCAATGCTGCCGAGCCATATGACATTCCGCTGGTGCGCTTCTTCGAAGAGCGCGCCCGCAAACACCGTTGATGTCGCGAAGATGTCGTGTTCATAAGCTAATCAGTTCGCAAACAGGTGGGCGCATGATCCAAAAATGAGGGCGCTGGACGGAGGTAATGCTCGCTATGGGTGGCGATCATCGGTATCGGTATCGGAATCGGGGTCGCAATCGCAATCGGTTGTGTGGGTCTGCAAAAGCCGATAGCGACTGCGACCCCGATCCCGACCCCGACGGAAACAGCGCTCACCTTTCTGAAACCGCCAAAGGTCAACCGACTCATGGACGGATTAGTAATTTCCCTGGGGCCAGAAGTTGACTTTTATGGGCACGCCCCCCTGACTGACGTATAACTGAGAAAATGATGATTGAACCAATGACCGGATACAGCAGAGAAGGATGCCCGCGGCAATGTATTTGGCTTGCGGTTTGCCTGCTTTGCCTTTCCACCGGGTCTTTGCTGCCCATGGAGGTTCAGGCCCGGCAGAGCTCTGCATCCGCGCAACCGCCTCCCGGATTCGATGTCAGGATACAGGCACAGCCGCTGAAGGCGACGGTTGGCGATCCTATCCAGATCGATCTGGACTTCACGCTGCCTCTGGGCTATCAGCTTGTTTTGCCTCATCTGCCGGCGCAAGTGGGCGAGTTTACCATTCTGGAAGGCCCCGCCATCCGATCGCAGCAGGCGAGCGGCAAGGCGTCGTCACCTCCGCTTCCGGCCACAGGAACGCAGGGCTCCGGGGAGCGCCACCAACTGGCTCGCATTGTTGCCGCCGTCTACAAGACTGGCGATTTCGACTTCCCAGCGCTTCCCTTCGTCTTGCGGGATGCAGAGGGAAAGCAAATTGAAGTGGCCGGCCCCACGGTCAAAATACGGATCGAAAGCGTCCTGAGCGAAAAGGACCTGAGTTTGAAGGACCTCAAGAAGCAGGCCGATATCGAGGAGACGCACCGCTGGCTGCTTTGGCTTGGCTTGAGTCTTGCAGCGGTTGTTCTGTTTTCGTCAGTCTGGTGGTGGCTGAAACGCCGTCGTAGTCCTTCCCTTCTCCCGTTTGTCCGGCACGACGTAGATCCGCTGGATTTGGCCGAAGCCGACTTGCGAGATCTGATTGGGCGTGGATTGCCGCAGAAGGGCATGGTCAAGCAGTTTTATATCTGCCTGTCCGAAATTGTGAAGAAGGTGCTCGAGGCCGGATACGGAATACAAACCGTCGAGAAGACAACTTCAGAAATTATCGCCGCACTCTCGGCTGCGCCTCGAACCGGAACAGCAAGACCCGAGCCGGCGGCGTTGGAACCCATTGAAACCCTGTTGCTCTCATGCGACCTGGTGAAGTTCGCGCGCTATGCTCCGTCTGGGGCTGAAAACGAGGAGGTTGTAAACAAGGCTTCCCGGATTCTTGTTGATTGCCGCGCCAGACGGCAGCCCGTGATCGCAGGGGCGGCTCCGGTTGCGGGGGGCTCCTGATGCTTCATTTCGCCAGCCCCTGGTTCCTCCTCCTGCTTGTGCTTATCCCCGCCTTGGTTTGGCGCTACGTCCGACGCACGCGCGGGGGCGAAGGCAGCCTGCGCTTCGCCTCCACCGTGGCGTTGGAGGGCGTGCGCCCACCCTGGACCGTCCGGGCGCGCCACATCTTGTTCGGCATGAACATGCTCGCCCTGGCCCTTTGCATTACGGCGATGGCGCGCCCTCAGAGGGGGACCGAAGAGGAAGAAGTTACAACTGAAGGGGTGGATATCATCTTAGCGCTGGACGCCTCCGGCAGTATGGCAGCTGAAGATTTCGAGCCGCGAAATCGGCTCTTCGTCGCAAAACTGGTCGTCCGCCAATTCATCGAGGGGCTGAAGCACGATCGTGCAGGCCTGGTAGTGTTTGCAGGAAAGGCGTTCACCCGCTGCCCTCTGACGCTGGACTATGGCGTCCTGCTCAACGTCGTCGACGATATCGAACTGGGCACAAGCGAGGATGGGACAGCCATCGGAAACGCGCTCGCGACCTGTCTGAATCGCCTGCGCGAGAGCAAAGCCAAGAGCAAAGTAATTATTCTGGTAACCGACGGCGTCAACAATCGCGGAGAAATCCAGCCCCTTGATGCCGCGGAGATCGCCAGAACCTTGGGCGTGAAGATTTATACGGTGGGCATCGGCAGCACGGGCACGGCGCGTGTCCCGGTCATGGATCCCAACTACGGCAAGGTGTATGTGGATATGCAGGTAGAGATCGATGAAGGATCCCTCACCCGAATAGCTGAAATGACCGGAGGCCTTTATTATCGCGCCACCGACAAGCCATCGCTGGAAAAGATCTTCCAGGATATCGGGCGCCTCGAGAAAACCCGGATCCAGGTAAAGTCGTACACCCACTATGATGAGCGGTTCCTGGCGTTCCTTGCTCCCGCTCTGGCACTGACCCTCATCGCGACAATGTTCGGCTTTACCCGTTTCACCAAATTGCCTTAGGAATTGCAATGCATTTTGCCCGTTCGGAGTATCTCAACCTGTTGTGGGCGCTTCCGGTTCTGGGGGTTTTCTTCTGGTGGTCGTTCCGCCGCCGGCGCCGGAGGCTGGAGACGTTCATTTCCCATACCCTGGTCCGGCGGCTGACGAGTGAGTTCAGTCTGATGAAGGCCATCGCGCGCGCGTTGCTGCTGGCGGGTTTTCTCATCTTTGGCGTTTTGGCACTTGCACGCCCGCAGTGGGGAATGCGCCTGGACACGGTGTATCGGAAAGGCGTCGACGTCATCGCAGCCCTGGACACCTCCTACAGCATGAGCGCGGAGGATGTTGCCCCCAACAGACTGGAAAAGGCCAAAAGCGAAATCCGGGGCCTGATCGAGCGACTCAGGGGCGATCGCATCGGTCTGGTCGCCTTTGCCGGCACCGCCGTGGTGCAGTGCCCTCTCACCCTGGACTACGGAGCGGCCACCCTCTTCCTTGACATCGCAAATACCGAGATCATACCCGAGCCCGGCACCTCGCTGGCAGCCGCCATCCAGACCGCTACATCGGCATTCATCGCCAAAGAGACGAAATACAAGGTTCTGGTCATGTTCACCGACGGCGAGGATCTCGAGGGACAAATCGATGCCTCGATCGGCAGGGCCCGTGATGCGGGCGTCGTTATTTACACGGTGGGCATCGGATCGCCCGAAGGGAAACCCATACCCGTCCGTGACTCGAAGGGCGCTATAATGGAGTATCGTAAAGACGCGGATGGCCAGGTTGTGGTCAGCAGGCTGGACGAGCGGTCGCTTGCTGAGATTGCCTCGGGAACCGGCGGAAAATATCTCCGGGCCACCACTTCCGAGAACGAACTGGACCAGATTTATGACGATGTGTCACGCATGGAAAAGAAACAGCTGGAGTCGAGGCTCTACCAGAACTTCGAGGACCAGTTTCAGTATCCGCTGGGACTGGCAATTCTATGTCTCATCGTTGAATCATGGATCAGCGAACGGCGCCGGCCAGGACGAGGGTGGCTGGGGCGCGTTTATTCCGGGACCCGTCCAGCCCGCGGTGACGTATAAGAAGTAGATTGGGAGAATTTGCCATGGGAACTCAACGGCTCAAGACCCGCGGAATTTTCGAGTCTTGGAGTCTTTGTGGTTATCTCTTTGAAGCCATGAGACGAAATAGAATAGCGGCGATGATCGCGGTAGCCGTTTGGTTCGTGGCCGCCCCTGCTGCTCGTGCCGATTCGGCCGCCTCGAAAAACAAGGTGGGAAACCAGCTCTTCGACCAAGGAAAGTATCAGGATGCTGAAAAGGCTTACCTCGAAGCACAAGCAGACATGCCGGGCCGGCCGGAGCTTTCCTATAATCTGGGCAATAGCCTGATCAAGCAGAAGAAATACGATCAGGCGCTGCAGGCACTGCATCAGGCCGTCAGCAAAGGAGATAAAGGGCTGCAAGCCAACGGCTGGTACAACGTTGGCAACGCCCTATTTGACATGGGCAGCTTCAATGACTCCACCCAAGCCTACATCCAGGCATTACATCTGAATCCCGCCGATCGGGACGCGAAACATAACCTGGAGATCGCCCTTAGAAAAATGCAGGAACAGAAGCAAAAACAACAACAGGGGCAGGGTCAAGACCAGGGATCGAACCAGCCAAAACCCGAAGGCGGCCAGAACGAAGATAAAGGGAAAAACGAGCCCAGGCCGCAGGATAAGCAAGGTCAGCAATCCCAGCCCGAGCAACCAAAGGGGCAAAAGCCGGCTGAACCACAGCCGAGTCAATCGGTGCGTCCGGAGGGTGCGTTCAGCAAAGAGCGCGCCCTGCAGATATTGGATGCGCTGCAAAACCAGGAACTGGCCGACCAGCGTAAGCTCCTCGAGCGCACGGCGCGAAAGAAAGCTACCGGCAGGGATTGGTAACCGAGGCGAAGATAGTCCCCAGGGGTTTGCTACCGGGGGCAGTTGGGAATGGCGCTTAGATAAGGGTTTCAATTGGGACCCTGAAGGGGTCCAGCAGCAAAGCCCAGGGCGCAAGCCCTGGGAACTGACGTAGAGCAAGGAATTAGCCCTGAAAGGGCGGCGCAGGCTGCGTCGCCCTTTCAGGGCTCGTATCCCAGATGTTCATGATCCCAGGGCTCACGCCCTGGGCTTTCCTGCCCCGCCCCTTCGGGGCTTAATCACTTGATTTGGCGGAACAAACAGGTGATTGAGGGCCACTCTTGACTAAGCGCCATTCGGAGCCGATGGCAAATCGCCGGAGCGATGCGCCCGCCGCATAAACACCTGCCGGCAGGCGCGCGCGGCCCTCAATGCTGAGCTAAAGATTCAATGACCAAGCATCGTTGGACTGGGCCTCGACGAAGACAGACGCTTTCGGTTGCCATGTTGTTGGTTTGGCTTGCGGCTCTGCTCCCTGCGGCTCAGGCTCAGGATCTACAGGTAACTGCCACCGTAAGCAGTGACACGGTAGGGGTCCAGGACCAGTTCCAGCTCACCGTCACGATTGCTGGCAGCAACAGCGGAGATGCGCAGACCCCACGGCTGCCGCGCTTTCAAAATCTTCGGGTCGTGGCCGGACCCAGTCTAAGCACGCAATTTCAGTGGATCAACGGGCGGTCGACCAGTTCGAAGAGCTTTATCTACGTGTTGCTGCCGGAAAAGGAGGGACAGTTCACCATCGATCCTATCGAGGTGTCGGTTGGCGGCAAAACCTATAAAACCCAGCCGATTTCCGTACGGGTTACCTCCGCTTCACACGCCCCCATGCCATCACCCCGATCCATCCCGACCGATCCATTTGGTACGGACGAACCGGGGCGGCGCACCCAATCCACTGAAGACGAGGTTTTCGTCACCGCGGAGCTTGATCGCACCTCATGCTATCCAGGCCAACAAGTGACTTTGACTTACCATTTGTACACGCAAGTCAATGTAACCGGCCTGCAGTTGCAGGACAACCCTCCGCTCACCGGGTTCTGGGTCGAGAATCTCGACGTCGCAAATAAGCCGACTGCCGCGCGCAAGGTCATCAACGGCAAGGAATATTTGGATTATGTGATCAAGAAACAGGCCCTGTTCCCCAACACGGAGGGCAAGCTGAAGATCCTGTCATCGACCTTTGCCATATCTGTCAAATCGACCGGGGATTTTTTCAGCTTTTTTGGACAGACAGATACGGTCTACCGCAAGACGAGAGAAGTAAGTCTGGACGTAAAGCCTCTGCCGGTTCAGGGCCGTCCGGCGGGGTTTAATAATGCGGTCGGGTCATTCACCATTGCCGGCGAGTTGAACAAATCCGACGTCGCCACGGGAGACGCGGTGTCGCTTCGAGTAAAGCTGGCAGGAAGAGGCAACCTCAAGGAAATCCCGGATATTCCCCTGCCGGCGCTGCCGGATTTGACCATTTATTCGTCCAAGCGCGAGGACAACGTGCACCCGGTCGAAGGGGACCAAATCGGTGGAGAAAAGGTCTGGGAGTACGTGATTGTCCCCAAAGCTCCCGGCGACCACACGATTCCGGACCTCTCTTTCTCCTATTTCGATCCGGAGCGTGAGAGCTACGAAACCGTAACGACATCGCCCATCCCCTTGAAGGTCATACGCGGATCCGAAGCGGGAAATGCGATCACTGGCCTGTCGGGAATCAACAAACAGAACCTGACGCGCCAAGGTGCCGATATCAACTTCATCAAACTGTCCGCTGTGGATCTGGAGCGCCGGCAAGAGCCGATATACCGCTCGCCCTGGTTCTACCTGCTGGCCGTTCTGCCGCTGCTATTCAACGTCGGAGCCTTCCTTTATCAGCGTGAGCGGACCCGGCAGTCAAGCAATGTCGTTCTGGCGCGCAGCCGCCAGGCGAGACGTCTTGCTCTGGATCGGCTGCATAAGGCCGAGAAGGCAGGCCGGCTGGAACCGCGCCGCTTTTACGATGAGGCGGCCCTGGCGCTCGCGGGCTACCTTGGGGACAAGTTCAACCTTCCGGAGATCGCAGTCACTGCCGACAGCCTTGAACGAATCATGAGTGAAATGGCCATCGCTCCGGAAACCGTGAAGGAGACCGTGGCCACCCTCCAGGAATGCGACTTTGGCAGATTCGTATCCGCTTCAGCCGCACCCGAACGAAGGAGGGAGCTGTCCATCCGCATCCGCGGAATCATTGATTCTCTGGAGCATTCCGAGTGATGAAACGACGATCGGCGATGTTATTCGCCCTCCTGTCCGCCCTGCTTCTGGGTGGAGTTTGCCGGGCAGCCGGCACAGAATCACCGGCGGCCGCCTTTAACGAAGGCAACGCACATTATCAGAGCGGCGATTTCGCGGCGGCGGAGCGCTCCTACCGGCGACTGCTCGACCAGGGGCTCGACAGCGGCGCTGTCTACTACAATCTCGGCAACGCATGTTTTAAACAGAAAAGGCTTGGCGAGGCTATCTACTACTGGGAAAAAGCGCGCCGAAAGCTCCCGGGAGATTCCGACATTCGGGAGAACCTCCAATTCGCCAATCTCTTGATTGTGGACCGGATCGACGTTCCCGAGGATCCGATTCCAGTCCGGGTGGCCTCGAGCGCTGTGCATTTGTTTACGATCGCACAGGAGAGCAGGATCGTCCTGGCCCTCTTCATCCTGGCCAACACGCTTTTTGGAGTCTATCTTCTGACGCGCAGGCCTCGCCTCGCATTCTGGAGCTTAACGGGAAGTTTGGCCGCTGCCCTGCTCATGATCCTCTTTGCCGGTTCACTGACATGGAAAGTGTACCAGGAGAGCCATTTTCGGGAAGGCGTGATCGTCGAGCAGAAGGTCGACATCCGCAGCGGTCCCGGCGCGGAGAATATCACCGTCGTCACCGTGCACGAAGGGGTTCTCGTTCTCGTCCGAGGCGAGAGCAACGGGTGGTATCAGATCAGCCTTCCCAACGGCTGGACCGGGTGGCTCCCCGCCACCGCGATCCGGGTTCTGTAAAGCCAAGGGTAATCGACAAAGCGTTTTGCCGTCTCCGAGCCATGCACCGCTCGTCAGACGTAGATGGTTTTCAGCTCTGCGATCCTCTCGCCGATCCTGACATTCCTCGCGCATTGTGCGGAGCAGTCGGAACAGTCGGCGCATTTCCTCAAACCGGCGCTCTCAGGGATCTCTGCGAGCGTTCTCCGCGCTTGATCGAAGTTTGCGTAGCAGGCGGCGTACATGTGTGTGCGCATGAGCGTGGGGATGTCCACTCCCTTGGGGCACGTCGGCAGGCACGTCCCGCACTGTTGGCAGTAGTCGAGGGCGAGCCTGACGTTTTTATCGGCCAGCCACGTCTTTTCTTCGTTGGTGTAATCCAGACCGGAGGCGATGGCGAAACTCTCACTCAGCTGGTCGAAGTTTGTATAGCCCGGGATGGCAGTAGTGATTTCCGGATGCTGGAGTACCCACTTGAGCATGGCCGTCTGGTTGAGCGCACCAAGGTTTCTTACGCGTCCGCCGGTCTGGGTTTTCATTGCTACGACACCCACACCTTTGGCCGAGGCGTTCTTGATTGCCCGAAGGAAGTCTTGATCGCCGGCATTGGTAAAGTTGAAGCCAACCAGGATAACGTCATAGATCCCCGTCTCTGCCGCACTGTTCAGGATGCCTGCCTGACCCTGGTGCTGCGAGATGCCGACAAAGCGCGCCGTTTTTTGCTGCTTTACTTGCTTGAGCGCATCCATGACCTCCGGATGGTTCATCTGGTCGAGGGTGGCCTGATGGATCATGAGAACATCCACGTAACTGGTTTGGAGCCGCTTCAGGCAGCCGGCAAAGTCACTTAGGATCCTGTCTTTGATGCCGGAGGAGGATCCACGGGGGAAGGGCACCTTGGTTTGAATGATCACCTTGTCACGCACGCCAAGCTGCGAGATCACGCTGCCAACCATTTCCTCGTTTCTTCCACCCTGGTACGCTAGGGCCGTGTCGAAGAGGCGCACCCCGGCTTCATAGGCTTGCTTTACTACCTCCGGATTATTGGCGTTCATCACGCCCATGCTGACGATGGGCACTTTGATCCCGGTTCGTCCAAGCGTGCGCTGGATGATCGTCTTGCCTTTTGCCTGGGTCGCCGGCTGTTGCCGCCCGGGCAGCCAAC
>JBEKYG010000087.1:0-10723 GCA_049511215.1 Acidobacteriota bacterium
GAAGGCTTGGCCATCAGGCCGCGCATTCCGGCCAGCTGACGGATCTGCTGCTTGCTGCCGCGAGCTCCCGAGTCGGCCATGATGAAAATGGGGTTGAATTCGTCTCCGCTCTCGTCCTGCTGGGCCATTTTGCGGAACATCTCATCGGAGACTTTCTCGGTCACATCCGACCAGATGTCGATGATCTTGTTGTAACGCTCTCCGTCGGTGATGGCGCCGTCCTGGTACTGCTTCTCTACCTCGATGACGCTCGCGCGCGCGGCGTCGACCATCTCCGTCTTGCTGTCCGGGACGATAAGATCTTCGATTCCGATGGAAATGCCCGCCTTGGTGGCGTGCAGGAAGCCCAGGTCCTTTAGATCGTCGAGCATGGCAACGGTCGTCTCCAAGCCGAAGTTTAGGTAGCAGTAATTTACCAGCTGCTGCAGCCCTTTCCTCTTCATCAAACCATTGATGAAAGGCATGCCTTTGGGCAGGATCGAGTTGAAGATCAGGCGTCCGATCGTCGTGTTGATGAATTCATGCTTCACCTCGCGTATGTCCGCGCGCATGACCGCTTGATCGTCGTACTGGGTGGTGAGGTCCATCAACAGCCCGCTGAAGCGATAGCGGATGGGGGTCAAACGCTCCACCATACTGTTGTCGAGGGCGAACATGGCCTCATCGTAAGAACCGAAAATCCGTCCCTCTCCTTTGGTGCCTTTCTTCACCTTGGTCAGGTAGTAGCAGCCCAGCACGATGTCCTGGCTGGGTATGGCGATCGGCTGGCCGTTGGCGGGCGAGAGGATGTTCTGGGTGCTCAGCATCAAGACCGATGCTTCGATCTGCGCCTCGGGGGACAATGGAATGTGAACGGCCATCTGGTCACCATCGAAGTCCGCGTTAAACGCGGTGCACACCAGCGGCGGGATCTTGATTGCCTTGCCCTCGACGAGGACCGGCTCGAAGGCTTGAATACCCAGGCGGTGCAGCGTGGGAGCGCGGTTAAGAAGAACCGGGTGATCCTGAATCACCTCTTCCAGAATGTCCCAGACGACCGACTCCTGGCGTTCCACCATCTCCTTTGCGCCTTTGATCGTGGCTGCATGGCCTTCCTTCTCAAGCCGGTTATAAATGAACGGCTTGAACAGCTCGAGGGCCATTTTCTTGGGCAGACCGCACTGGTGCAGTTTCAACTCCGGCCCGACCACGATGACTGAGCGCCCCGAATAGTCGACGCGCTTCCCCAGCAGGTTCTGGCGGAAGCGGCCGGACTTGCCTTTCAGCGTGTCGCTGAGCGATTTGAGCGGCCGGTTGTTGGCACCGCGCAGAACACGGCCCCGGCGGCCGTTGTCGAACATGGCGTCGACTGCCTCCTGCAGCATCCGTTTTTCATTGCGGATGATGACCTCAGGAGCGCGCAGCTCCATGAGCTTTTTCAAACGATTGTTGCGATTGATCACGCGCCGGTAGAGGTCATTCAGGTCTGAGGTGGCAAACCTGCCACCGTCGAGAGGAACGAGCGGACGCAGTTCCGGCGGGATTACCGGGATGACATCGAGGATCATCCACTCCGGTTTGTTGCCCGACTTGCGGAAAGCGTCGACAACCTTGAGCCGCTTCGCGTATTTGATGCGCTTCAGTTGGGACGTCTCCGTCTTCATGGCAGCGCGCAGTTCATCGGCGAGTTCCTCAACATCCACCTGCCGCAACAGCTCCTTGATGGCTTCAGCGCCCATCATGGCCCGAAATCTGCCGGAGAACTCCTGCATCAAGGCTCGGTACTTCTCTTCCGTCAGCAGCTCCTTGATCTTGAGGGGAGCTTCTCCCGGATCAATCACCACATACGCCTCGAAATAGAGCACTCGCTCGAGATCCCGGAGGCTGATGTCGAGGAGGTGGCCGATCCGGCTGGGCAGCCCTTTGAAAAACCAGACATGCGAGCACGGGGACGCCAGTTCGATGTGCCCCAACCGCTCGCGCCGCACCTTCGACAGAGTGACCTCGACACCGCACTTGTCGCAGGTGACGCCGCGGTATTTCATCCGCTTGTACTTTCCGCACAGGCATTCCCAATCGGTGACCGGCCCGAAAATGCGGGCGCAGAAAAGACCATCTTTTTCGGGCTTGAAGGTGCGATAGTTGATGGTCTCCGGCTTGGTGACCTCTCCGTGAGACCAGGCCCGGATCTTTTCAGGCGAGGCCAGACTGATCCGAATGCTGTCAAAATCGTTGCTCAGATCTGACTTTTCGATTGCATCCTTAAAACTTCTCAATGGTGCTCCCCCCTAATCTAGAGGTTCAATTTCAATCAACTCGCTTTTGCATTCCTATTCGCATTGGAATAGGGCATTGTTCCAAGACCTCAGACATCAGACCTCAGACATCAGACCCTTCTGACCTGGTTTTGGTCTGAGGTCTGAGGTCTGATGTCTGAGGTCTGATCATTCGATGGGCTCGGCGCGTCGGATTTTCTGGCGCTGGATAAGCTCCACATCCAGGCACAGGCTCTGCAGTTCGCGAATGAGCACGTTGAACGATTCGGGAATACCCGGCGTAAAATGAGATTCCCCCTTCACGATGGCTTCGTATATTTTGGTTCTTCCCTGGATGTCATCAGACTTGGCAGTCAGAAGTTCCTGGAGGATGTTTGCGGCTCCATATGCTTCCAGAGCCCAAACTTCCATTTCTCCAAATCGCTGTCCGCCGAACTGGGCTTTTCCCCATAGCGGCTGCTGGGTAATCAGAGAGTAGGGCCCGATGCTGCGCGCGTGAATCTTGTCATCAACCAGGTGTGAAAGCTTCAGCATGTAAATATAACCAACGGTCACCTTTTGATCGAACTTCTCGCCCAGCATGCCGTCGTAGAGATCGATTTTGCCGCTGGCAGGCAGCCCGGCGCGCTTGAGCATCTCCTTGATCTCCGATTCGGAGGCCCCGTCAAACACCGGCGTGGCAAAGTAGAGCCCTAGAGATTTTGCCGCCCAGCCGAGGTGGGTTTCAAGAATCTGGCCCACGTTCATACGGGACGGCACACCGAGCGGATTGAGCACGATTTCAACCGGGGTGCCATCCGGCAGATAGGGCATATCCTCTTCGGGCAGAATGCGCGCAATGACACCCTTGTTGCCGTGCCGTCCGGCCATCTTGTCGCCTACGGAGAGCTTGCGCTTCATGGCGACATAGACCTTGACCATTTTGATTACACCGGGGGGCAGCTCATCGCCGCGGCGCAGCTTGGCCAGCTGCTCCTCGTGGAGGGTCTTGAGAATCTGGATCTGCTTTTCGGTCTTTTCCTCCAGCCGTTTGATGCTCTCGTAAACCTTCCCTTCTTTCTCGGCTTTAAAATCATTCTTGATCTTATTCAGCTCAGTCGAGCTGAGCCCGAGGAGCACGGAACGGGTCAGTTTGGTCTTTGCCCGGAGCACAACCTCGCCGGAGCGGCTGGTGACGTCTTCGGGAACGTTTTCACCGGCCAGAATATCGATGAGCTGCTTGTTGCGCTCTTCTTTTATAATGCGGATCTCGTCGTTGAGATCCTTCTCCATCTTTTCCACCTGTTCGGCTTCGATTGATTTCGCGCGCTCGTCTTTGGGCACACCCTTGCGGGAGAAGATCTTGACATCGACAACCGTCCCTTCAATTCCCGGAGGCGTAACCAGAGAAGCGTCGCGCACTTCGCCGGCCTTCTCGCCGAAGATGGCGCGCAGCAGTTTCTCTTCAGGCGACAGCTGCGTCTCACCCTTGGGAGTGACTTTCCCTACCAGCACATCGCCGGAGCGCACCTTGGCGCCGATACGAATGATGCCGCTTTCGTCAAGGTCGCGCAGGGTGGCATCGCTGACGTTTGGGATGTCGCGCGTGATTTCTTCAGGTCCGAGCTTGGTATCGCGCGCTTCGATTTCCAGCTCCTCAATGTGGATGGAGGTATAGCTGTCTTCCTTGACGAGCTTTTCACTGACCAGGATCGCGTCTTCGAAGTTGTATCCGCGCCAGGGCATGAAAGCCACGAGCACATTGCGTCCGAGCGCAAGTTCGCCCTTATCGGTGCATGGGCCATCCGCCAGCACCTGCGCTTTCATCACCCGGTCCCCGCGATTGACGAGCGGGACCTGGTTGATGCAAGTGTTCTGGTTGGATCGTTTGAACTTGGTCAAGCTGTAAATGTCCACGCCGGCATCGCGTGCCCGCTTGCCGTCTTCACTCTCACCCTCGACACGGACAATGATGCGGGTAGCATCGACGCTGTCAACGGTGCCGGTCCGCTTGCAGATTACCACGGCGCCTGAATCCTTGGCGGTGATGTACTCCATGCCAGTCCCGATATAGGGAGCTTCGGCTCGGAGCAGAGGCACAGCCTGGCGTTGCATGTTCGATCCCATCAAGGCACGGTTGGCGTCGTCGTGCTCCAGGAACGGTATCAGGCTCGCGGCCACGCTCACCAGCTGCTTCGGGGAGACATCGATGTACTGCACCTGTTCCTTCGGAACCAGGACGAAGTTGCCTGCGATCCGGGCATTCACACGATCCTGCAGCATCTGACCCGTTTCGTCCATATCGACGTTCGCCTGCGCAATCGTGTACTCCTCAGCCTCCCACGCCGTCTGGTAGAAGGAGAAAGGCTCGAATTGCGCGGGCCGTTTTCCCGCCGCCTCGCAGCGCCGGTTATCTTTGTCGACCTGATCACGTTCCACTTGCTCGCCCACTTTGAAGTGGGTATCGCCTGGGAAAACGATCTGGACGAAGTCCAGCACTCTGCCGTTCTTCACCTTGCGATAGGAGGATTCGATAAACCCATACTCATTGATACGGGCATAGCAGCTCAGGGAAGAGATCAAGCCGATATTAGGCCCTTCCGGCGTTTCAATCGGGCAGATGCGTCCGTAGTGCGTAGGATGGACGTCGCGCACTTCAAACCCAGCGCGCTCACGGCTCAAGCCGCCCGGCCCGAGGGCCGAAAGACGACGTTTGTGAGTAATTTCCGATAGCGGGTTGGTTTGATCCATGAACTGCGAGAGCTGACTGCTGCCGAAGAACTCCCGGATTGACGCCATGACCGGCTTGGCGTTGATCAGATCATGCGGCATGGCGGTGGTCATCTCCTGGTGCACTGACATTTTTTCCTTGATGGCCCGTTCCATGCGCACCAGCCCGATCCGGAACTGGTTTTCCAGAAGTTCGCCGACCGCGCGCACGCGGCGGTTGCCCAGATGGTCGATGTCGTCCACATTACCCACGCCTTTGGGCAGCTTCAGTGAGTAGCGAATAACCGCGTAGAAGTCCTTCGCGGTGAGGGTACGCTGTTCCAAGGGAGTGTTCAGGTCAAGCTTGATGTTGAATTTCAAGCGCCCGACCCTGGAAAAATCGTATTTGCGCGGATCGTAGAACATCCCTTCGAACAGAGCTGTGGCGGTTTCCAGCGTCGGCGGGTCACCGGGACGCTGTTTGCGATAGATCTCTATCAGGGCGTCCTGTTGCGTCTTGATGTGGTCTTTTTTAAGCGTCTGGGAGATCGTGACCCCGGTATCTTCCTTCTCGGGGAAGAACACATCCACCGACTTGATCCCCGCCTCAACCAGATTGTTGATCGTCTGCGAGGTCACTTCAGCGTTCGGCTCGAGCAGGATCTCGCCTGTATCCTTATTGATCACTTCGGTGAGAGACAAGGCGCCCTCGAGGCCTTCCACATCCATCTTGATTTCCGAAACGCCGGCCTTATCCATCTGGTTGTAGAGTCCGGCCGTGATCTTTTTGCCTTTGGCAACGATGACCGTTTTGCCTGCTGCATCCCGGATTTCTTCGTTCGCTCTTGATCCGATGAGATCGCGCCCCAGGCTGCGATACAGACTCTTCTCCTCCCAGCGCACCTTGACCGCCTGATAAAAGGTGCGGAGAATCTCCGCGTCGTCGTTCAATCCAAGGGCGCGCACGAACGTTGTGGCGAGGAACTTCCGCTTCCGGTCGATACGCACATACAGGATGTTCTTCTGATCATATTCGAACTCAACCCAGGATCCGCGGTAGGGGATGATCTTAGCCAGGATGAAGGTACGCCCGGCATTGGATTCAAAAAACACACCCGGGGAGCGATGCAGCTGGCTGACAATGACGCGCTCGGTGCCGTTGATGATGAAGGTACCGTTCTCGGTCATGAGCGGAATATCGCCGAAGTAGACCTCCTGCTCCTTGATGTCACGGATGCTGCGCCCTTCCGTGTCGGTGTCCTTGTCCCACACCACGAGGCGCACGGTGACCTTGAGCGGCACGGCGAAGGTCATGCCACGTTCCTGGCACTCCTCCACGGTGTACTTCACGTTCAACTCCACGGCCCCACCGCAGAATTCGCAGCGCGTGTTCTCGATTTCGTTTCTGGCGCCGCAATGCCGGCAAATGCCCGCCTCCGGGTTATATGGGCTGTTGATGATGGTTTTGCCGCACTCAATGCAGTTGGCCCGGAGATAGTCGAGTCCTTTCAGGTTTCCGCACTTGCACTGCCAGTTTCCGATCGAGTACTCAACGAACTCCAGCGAAGAGGTCCCGCGAAAGTCATTGATCGGAAAAACGGAATTGAACACAGCCTGGAGCCCTACGTCCTCGCGCTCAGAGGGGAGGATATCCATCTGCAGGAAGCGGTGGTAAGACTTCCTCTGAACTTCAATCAAATTTGGTATTGGGATGCTGGTATGGATCTTGGCAAAATCCATGCGATCCCGGTAGACGTTGGCGGTAGTGATATTGGTCATCGATTGGTTTACCTCGACAGACTTGTTTGATTCTCAATGTTCCGTTGCGGGTACCGTGGCAATGATAAGCGGGGGGGCAGGAATATCCCCTCAGCAACCAGCGCCGCCCACTGATTGCTTTCACTTCGGTTTGGTGCGAAGGCGGTAGATGATGAGCCGATTTTCTGCCTTCTGCCTTTACTGGTCCGCGGCACAGTGACCTCGTACTTCAGTGCTGAGTCACGAGCATGAGTGACATGAAGGGCCGGTCACTTCCGATTCCCATCACTCAGTACTCCGTACTCAGTACTCATCACTTTGTTGAGTAAGAGCAGAAACGTTTGGGCACTACTTGATCTCGACGGTGGCTCCAGCGTCCTCGAACTTCTTCTTGATCGCTTCAGCTTCTTCCTTGGGCACGCCTTCTTTAATGGGCTTGGGCGCGCTTTCGACCAGATCCTTGGCTTCCTTCAGTCCGAGATTGGTCACCTCACGCACGGCCTTGATCACGTTGATCTTTTTATCACCCACGGCAGCCAGGACGACGGAGAACTCGGTCTGCTCTTCCGCGGCCGGCTTGGCCTCGGCGGCTGCGCTCGGGCCTCCACCCATGGCCATCGGCATCGCTGCCGCTGCCGTGACGCCGTACTTCTCCTCGAGGCTCTTCACCAGGTCCGAGACCTCCAGCATCGTGGCTTGATCGATCCATGCCAAAACATCGTTCTTCGTAATTGCCATCTCTTTTAACTCCCTTGAGGATTTGTAGAAATGAATAGCTAAAATTTTTCCAGGGTTCTTACTTCTGCACCTGTTTTAGCACAAAGGCCAGATCCCTTGCCGGAGCCTTCAGAGCTCCCGCGAGCCGCTGTAGAGGCGCCTTTAGGAGGAAGACCAGCTTGCTGAGCAGTACCTCTCGCGAGGGCAGCGAGGCAATCTTCTGAATCTCGGACGCGGGCACAATTTTGCCTTCGATCAAGGCCGCCTTGAAACGGAAGTTCGGATTGGTCTTTGAGATGTCGGTCAGAAGCTTGGCCATGCCGACGACGTCCCGCCGGTGGTACGCGACCGCGGTCGTCCCCTCCAGGTGGGAGCCAATGTGCTCCAGCCCGTTGGCCTTGGCGGCTCGGAGCGCGAGGGTGTTTTTCACGACAACGTAGGTGCCATCGAATTCCCGGATCTTGCGGCGCAGCTCCGTGGCATCCACGACCTTCAGTCCTTTGTAATCGATCAGAAAGAGGCTCTTGATCGTCCGGAACTGCTCGCTGAGCGATTCCACTACGTGCAGCTTCTCTTCTCTGTTCATAACCTTCACGAGACCTTCAAATGTTGTGGGAGCTTTCGAAAGGATCGCTCCGGTTTTGCTGATCCTCACTCCGAAGCAGATGGCAGTCGGCAGAAACTCTCCTGCCCTCTCACCACTGCTTACTGCTTGGACTCCAGGGTGGCCGCGTCAATCCAGATCCCCGGGCTCATGGTCGATGACAGCGAAACACTCCTCACATATTTGCCCTTGCTGCTGGGCGGTTTGGCCCTGATCACGGCGTCGATGAGCGCCCTGGCATTTTCGTAGAGGCTTTTCTCGTCGAACTGGATCTTTCCGAAAGGCGCGTGCACGATTCCCGTCTTGTCGACGCGGAATTCCACCTTGCCGGCCTTGATCTCCTTGATGGCCCTGGCGACTTCGAAAGTCACGGTTCCGGTTTTCGGGTTTGGCATCAGACCGCGCGGGCCGAGCACCTTGCCGAGCTTGCCCACGCTGCGCATCATGTCGGGCGTGGCAATGGCCGCATCAAAGTCGGTCCAGCCACCGGCGATGCGTTCCACAATATCATCGCCGCCGACCTCGTCGGCGCCGGCATCGCGCGCTTCCTTGACCTTCTCGCCCGAGGCGATCACGATGACTTTCTTGCTTTTCCCCAGTCCGTTCGGGAGCACCACGGTGCCGCGCACCATCTGGTCGGCATATTTCGGATTGACTCCCAACCTCATCGCGACTTCGACCGTCTCGTTGAACTTGGCGTACGTCATCTTCTTCAGCAAGGCCACAGCCTCTTCCAGTGAGTACTGACGCGGTTCTAGCTCGGCGGCGGCTTTCGTGTATTTCTTTCCAGCTTTAGGCATTGAACTACCTCACAAATCCTTTGACGATTTACGATTGAAAAAACTTGTCCACCGTGAATCGCCATCCGTCCTCTATCCTTCGACTTCCAGTCCCATGCTGCGCGCCGTACCCAGAATGATATTTACAGCAGCCTCGGGAGTAGACGCGTTCAGGTCCGACATTTTGGTCTGGGCAATTTCCTGGACCTGCTTCATGGTCACTTTGCCGACCTTCGTCTTGTTGGGCTCGCCGGAGCCCTTGGCAATATTGGCGGCTTTTTTAAGCAGCACGGCTGCCGGAGGGGTCTTGGTCACAAACGAGTACGTGCGATCGCTGTAGACCGTTACCACAACCGGAATGATCAGCCCCTCCTGCTTGGCCGTCTTGGCATTGAACGCCTTGCAGAAATCCATGATGTTGAGCCCGTGGGGGCCAAGCGCGGACCCGACCGGGGGTGCCGGAGTCGCCTTCCCGGCCTGAACCTGCAGTTTGACGTTTGCTATAATCTTCTTCGCCATGCGAACTCCCTGTCGACGCGCAGCCGCTTCAATCCGGCGCCGCGCTCTTCACGCTATGCCTTTTCCACCTGTTCGGATTCCAGTTCCACGGGCGTCGCCCGACCCAGAATGGTCAGCATCACCTTGAGCGTGCTCCGTTCCGGATTGACATCATCGACTACGCCGGTGAAATCTTTGAAGGGCCCGTCAATGATCTTGACAGCGTCGCCACTGTCGAACGTGAACCTAGGCTTCGGCTGCTCCGCCGTCACCGACACGCGGTTGACGACCTCGTTAATCTCCTCGTCGGTCAGTGGCGTGGGCTTTTTACCGGTGCTGATGAATCCTGTGACCTTCGGTGTCCCCCGCACGACATGCCAGGCCTTGTCGGTCATGTCCATTTCGACCAAGATGTAACCGGGGAAGGTAAGTTTCGTGGTGACGACCTTCTTCCCGCTCTTCATCTCCACGACGTCCTCGGTCGGTATGAGAATCTGGCCGATGCAATCGCCCAGATCATAGGCTTGGATGCGGTTCATGAGGCTCTCCGCAACCTTCCTCTCATATCCGGAGTAAGTGTGGATGATGTACCACCTTTTTTCGCCGTTCATCCGCGTATCCCTTTGGCTAGGATGAGAGCTTCGCCAGCACGAAAATCACGACACGGCTGACAAAATAGTCAACCACTGCTAGAAAAACACCGAAAAAAAACACGGTAACGATGACCACGACCGTGGTGGAGACCAGCTCGCGACGATTAGGCCATGAAACGTTTTTGAGTTCCTTCCGGGTATCTGTGATGAACTCAATAATGTTCTTAAAAAAGTCCTTCGTTTTCTGTAGAAATCCGTTCATGGAATCAAACTCCACGAAACCCGCGGGCGCCGGTCCTGGCACACGCGGTTCGAGGATCAGGAATATTGGCAGGCCAGGAGGGACTCGAACCCCCAACATGCGGTTTTGGAGACCGCCGCTCTACCAATTCGAGCTACTGGCCTGTATTTGTCTATTCCGGAACGCCGCGCCACCTTACCTCGTTTCCTTATGTACTGTATGGGCCCGGCACCGGTTGCAGAACTTCTTAAATTCCAGTCGTTCGGTAGTGGTCTTTTTGTTCTTCGTAGACGTGTAGTTCCGATTCTTGCACTTGGTACACTCAAAGGTGATGATGTCTCGCATGATGTTCCCATCCGACGCACCCTGCAGCCCTACAGGCGCAGGCGGAAGCTCAGCCTGATAGACTATTCCAGAATTTCCGCGATCGTGCCGGCGCCCACCGTATGGCCACCTTCTCGAATCGCGAACCGCAAACCCTTCTCCATCGCAATCGGCGTGATCAGCTTGATCGTCAGGTTCACGTTGTCGCCGGGCATCACCATCTCCGTCCCCTCCGGCAACTCCGCCACCCCCGTCACGTCCGTCGT
>JBEKYG010000088.1:0-10717 GCA_049511215.1 Acidobacteriota bacterium
CCGAGTTCGTGCAGTAGCCCAGGGTGAGAGCGAACCCTCGCCGCTGCTTTACCAGCACGCGCTGCGTGATGTGATCGGCCGTTGTTTATATGGTGTGGATATCAATCCCATGGCTGCCGAGCTCTGTCGCGTGAGCCTCTGGCTCGAAGCCCTCGAACCCGGCAAGCCGCTCTCTTTCCTCGACCACCATATCCGCGTCGGCAACAGCCTCCTTGGAACAACGCCGGAGCTTCTGGCACAGGGAATTCCCGACGAGGCCTTTACACCGATTGAGGGAGACGACAAATCCTTTACTTCCGCTCTCAAGAAGCTGAATAAAGTGGAGCGCAACCAGATGTCGCTCCCTCTGGCGGCGGAAGACGAGATTCCGTATGGTGATCTTGCCGATCGGGTCACCTATCTGGATAGTCTCGATGACAATTCCATCAGCGGCGTACATGAGAAGGAGGAAAGCTACGAACGCCTCAACGCCTCAGAGGAATACCGCCAAGCCAAACTTCTCGCAGACGCTTGGTGTGCCGCCTTTGTCTGGAAGAAACGGAAGGATGCCCCGCAGGCAGTAACGGAAGACATACTCCGCAGATTGCGAAAAACTCCTCCCGGCGCCCTGGCCCAAACCATCGCTGAGATTAACCGCCTATCCCGCCAATACCAGTTTTTCCACTGGCATCTGGCATTCCCGGAGGTTTACGCCAAGGGCGGTTTTGACTGCGTTCTTGGCAATCCTCCGTGGGAGAGGCTGCGGATGGAGGAAGTGCAATTCTTTACCACGTACTCCAAGGACATTGCTGAGGCAAAGAGTTCGGTTCGTTTGAGACTAATCGCTCAACTCACTGTCGAAAATCCCCCACTAGCAAAAGCATGGGCCAACTATTGCCGCGAGATAGAAGGTTTCAGCAGCCTGATACGGGCCTCCGGTTTGTTTCCGAACACCGGGCGAGGGAAATTCAATCTTGCGGGGCTGTTCGTCGAGCGAGCGGCCAGCCTCGCTGCCCAGTTTGGGATGGTAGGCATCTTGGTTCCGACGGCTATCGCGACTGATGAAGCGGGCAAGCTCTTGTTTGATCGCCTCGTAAGCCAGCGTCGCGTCCTAAGTCTCTACGATTTTGAGAACAGGGAGGGCCTTTTCCCTGAGGTCGACTCGCGCTACAGATTTTCTCTATTTAGCATTGCAGGTACTTCCCGAACACAGCCTGGATTTGATTGCTCGTTCGGCCTTACGGCTCCAGCCGCTCTCAGCGACAGAGGCAGGCACCTGACGATTACTGCTGACGACATTGCCAACATAAACCCGAATTCACGCACTTGTCCGGTGGTAAAGGATCTGCGTGATTTTTTCATTCTGAGCATCTGTCACAAACACCACGGCGTCTTAATTCGATCGCAGCCACCTTCGAATCCGTGGGGAGCAGTTCCCACCTTCATGTTTCAGATGAGCGATACCGAGGGTCGGTTCGAAGACCTCAGTGGCGTCGAGATTGACTCGACTAACTCGGAAGGACATTGCATAGATGTCGGAGGGCAGAGGGCAGAAGTGATACGACTATACGAGGCAAAACTTATCCACCAGTTTGACCACAGGTACGCTACCTTTGCCGGTCAGACGAAGATTGATTGCGATGCGGGGAACGCCAGAGAGATCCCGGCCGGCGAGAAGGGGCCCTACTGCTTCACTGCGACACGGTTCTGGATCACAGAAGCAGAATTCAAACAAAAGATTGCCTCACGACCTGCGCAGGGCAAATGGCTGCTCAGCTATCGAGAAATTGCCCGTGCAACGGATGCCAGAACGCTTATCGCGGCTGTCATACCTTTTGTGGCTGCAGGCAGGAAGATCCCTCAGCTCTACACAGGAGCAGACGCTAAAACGACGTCTTGCCTACTTGCCGTGTTGAACTCCTTGGCCATGGACTTCGTTGTTCGCTGCAAGCTCTCAGGAACGAGCATAGGCAATTTTTTTCTGGAACAGTTGCCGGTTCCTGCGCCCAGTGCTTTCGATATGCCCCTCGCGGATTCGACACTCAAGGAATGGATTGCACAACGCGTTCTGGAATTGACCTACTCGGCGTGGGATCTGGAACCGTTCGCGCAGGATTGCGGCTGGTCCGGCTCGCCGTTCCGCTGGGAAGCGGAGCGCCGCTTCCTGCTCCGCTGCGAACTGGACGGGGCTTTCTTCCACCTCTACCTGCCAGCCAACGCGAACGGCGACTGGCGCCCGTCGGAAGGCGAGACAACAGAGGACCTCGTACGCCTCAAGGCCAGCTTTCCGGCCCCGCGCGACGCAGTGGCCTACATCATGGACACCTTCCCCATCGTCAAGCGCAAGGACGAGGAGAAGTGGGGCGACTACCGCACTAAGCGCGTCATCCTCGAAATCTACGACGCGATGGCAGAGTCCATCCGCACCGGTCACCCCTACCAAACCCGCCTCGACCCGCCCCCCGCAGATCCCCGTTGCTGCCACCCGCTGAGGGAGAGACTGTGATGGTAAGGGAGCCGGCCGAAAGAAAAGTGAAGGCGCCTTGGACATCCGACCACGTCCTGAAATGGCTGGTAGATACAGGGACATCCCTGCGAACCAGGGATGGCAGAAAGATATGCTGTCTAGAATTCCGGTACCAGCAAGATGAGAGGATCCTCTCCGCGTGGGCGAAGCACTTTCGCAACCACTATTGCAATGACGAAGAGATCGATGAGCTCCGCGAAGGCACTGGACTTGCACGGCAGCAATACTTGGAACAACACGTGTTCCCCGACAGCGCATGTGCCCCAGGTCCGAGCATTCGATCCGGGGATTTCGCCGAAATCTTGGTTGCAGACTACCTCGAGTATTTGCTTGGATACTGGGTCCCTCGCTTCCGCTACGATTGCAAGTCAGTGCGCAACGAATCGACAAAGGGTACGGATATTCTTGGATTTCGTTGGGCAGGCAAAACGGAATCTGCCGAAGATATTTTAGCCATGTTCGAAGCCAAGGCTTCCCTAAGTGAAACAGGAGTTCGCACGCGCCTTCAAGATGCGGTGAATGACTCCGTTAAGGATATTCACGTTCGCAAAGCAGAAACCCTGAATGCGCTCAAACGACGTTACATCCGCGAAGGGAATCATTCTCGTGCCCTTGCAATCCAGCGATTCCAGAACGTGGCAGATCATCCTTACCGTGAAATATCTGGGGCCGTCGCTTTGTTCACGAGAGGAGCATATGATTCGAAGACCGTATCTGAGACCGAAACGTCCCACCATCCGAACGCTGCCAACATCATCCTCGTGGTGATCACGGGGGACGATCTGATGCGACTCGCACACGATCTCTATCGGAGGGCGGCGCGTGAAGCCTGAACGAAATGCCCTCCATCTTTTGGCGATCGCCAGCTCCAAAGCCAAGATGTGGGAGTACAGGGTTCCGTTGACTGCCCACATAGCGATTACGGAACACCCTTCCAAACTGCTCGACCTGGCCATCGGTGCGCTCGGAGATTTCTCGGCGTTCGTAAACGGTGAGCCGTGCGACGCTAATGGTTACCAGGAGAGAGCAGAGGCGTTGCGTTTCGCATCGCGATTCTTTGACACCTTCCGGGCCAGCCGGCTGGCTGAGGATCTGGACCCATACGATTTCCTATGCGCGTCCGCCAGCTACTACCTGTGCGACATGCCTGGAAGCTCCGCGGTCTTGGCGCGCCAACTCGACCCTGACAGGTTTGATCTGGGGGCGGGAGGCATGGATCGAGTTCTACTTGCTCTTCTACGGGATGAGTCCACGGCACTGCGCGTCCCCGTGTCGACACGGTTCAGGTCCGCCGCGGCCGCCTTGCTGGACGGCTATGCTGCATTCAGGCGAGGAGATGTTGACGGCGAGGCGGCCGTGCAAGCCGCCGACGATTTGAGGCATGCTATTTACCATTCGGGGAGCGCTCGCGAGCTCCTGTTCGCGGATGCAGCGGCTGCAGTCCTGAGGAAGCGCTTCGATTATTCCGTCTGGACTTGCCTGCCGCGTTTCACCGAGCTACCGCGGGAACGGTGGCGGCGCGCTGCATCGAAGCCGTCCTTCATGCGCGAGTTCTGGCCAGCACAAAGACTACTCGGAGAAAAGGGGATCTTGCGCGGCGTGTCAGCTGTGGTCCAGATGCCCACCAGTGCGGGCAAGACAAAGGCCACTGAACTGATCATCAGGAGTGCGCTCCTCTCCGGTCGGACATCCCTAGCAGTAGTCGTTGCGCCCTTCCGCGCGCTCTGCCACGAGATCTCCGGCGATCTTACCGCAGCCTTCGTTGGTGAGAACACTCAGGTTGACGAAGTGTCGGACGTTCTTCAGCGGGACTTCGACGTCATAGCGCTCTTGAGCCGAAATCAGGTTCTGGTTGTGACGCCCGAGAAATTGCACTATGTGCTCCGGCATCATCCCGGACTAACAGCTCACATCGGCTTGATAATCTATGATGAAGGGCACTTGTTCGATGACGGCACGCGAGGTGTGAACTACGAATTGCTATTGGCCTCAATCAAACGGCAGCTTTCCGCCAACGCACAAGTGCTGTTGATCTCGGCCGTGATCGGCAACGCCGATGACATTCGCAAATGGCTTGTTGGCGACAATGGGACGAGCGTGTCAGGTCGTGGCCTGGACCCCACATACCGGAGCGTAGCATTCGTGAGTTGGCGACAACAGATCGGGCGACTCGAATTTACGGACGCGGCCAACTCAGGGCGAGACTCCTTCTTCGTGCCCCGCGTTCTTGAGCAGGTCCAACTGCGGCTACGTGGCCGCGAAAGTAATCTTCGGCCCTTCCCGATGAAAGATGACCCCAGTGATATCGCTCTCTATCTCGGTCTGAAGCTTGTTGCCAACGGGAGTGTGGCTGTCTTCTGTGGGCGGAAAGATTCTGTCTCGAAAATATGTACGAGGATTGTGGATTGCTTCACCAGGAGCCTGCAAACTGACTGGCCTGCAAAGTTTTCTGATGCCGACGAAGTGCGCCGACTCTTCCTGCTTCACGAACGCAATCTAGGCAGGGATTGCGAACTCACCATTAGTGCTGCACTGGGTGTCTATGCGCACCACGGAAATGTCCCACACGGAATCCGTATCTCGGTCGAGTACGCCATGCAGAAGGCGCTCGTTCGGATTGTCATTTGCACATCCACGCTTGCTCAAGGAGTGAACCTCCCGATCCGCTACATCATCGTGGCAGGTGTGTACCAGGGCCGAGATCGCATTAAAGTCCGTGATTTTCAAAACCTGGTGGGGCGTGCTGGACGTGCGGGTATGCATACTGAGGGAACCCTTCTTTTTGCAGACCCACTCATCTACGACGCGCAGCGCACAACCGGGGAGAATTGGCGCTGGTCGGCAGCCAACATTTTACTAAATCCGGACTTGGCGGAGCCGTGCCTGAGTGCCCTCGCCGCGGTGCTGAGGCCTATATACGATGACCGGCAGGAGGCGCACCTAAACGCCCCCCCTTTATACTGGGCTGAAGTGTATTTAGGTGATCCAGAGGGATTCCTTACTCTGGCCAAACGCATTGCCGATGGACACGCTTCTTTCAGTGAGGACGACGTCAGAGCCCAACTGGCAGCCAAAAAAACAGCGTTGAGCGCCCTCCAGAGCTATCTGCTCGCGCATTCAGAGGATTGGCTCACGCCGGATGCGCAAATAGTCACTGATGGACTTGCCGAGGGAACACTTGCCTTCTCCATGGCCGACGACCAAGGTAAGGGAAACATCCGTGCATTGTTCCAGCTCCTGGCCGTGAATATGGCAGGGCAGGTTCACGAGGCGCCGCGCCGGGCGGCGTTCGGGCGGACACTTCTCGGACTCTCGGATTGCCTACTGGTCGAGAACTGGGTCCGTCTGCACCTCGACCAACTCCGTGAATGCCCCGAGCCGGACTTGCTTCTGAGCGTTCTGTGGTCCTTGCTCATAGAGCGCATCCCGAACCGAACATTTCGCAGCTGCAGACCCGTTGACATACTGCTCGGAATGGGGGAAGGCTGGGTAACCGGCCAGCCCTTCCACTTGATCTTCCAACGCCTGGGAGATGCGCGCATCGGTCTCGGCCCTCGCCCGCGGAAATGTACGCTTCTCAATGTTATCGAGATGTGCGAGAACGCACTGGGCTACGAGGGTAGTCTATTGGTTGGGGCAGTGAGCGAGATGGCTGGAATCCATGCGCCCGGAGAAGATGCGCTGTCGGCTATGCTGACGATTTTCCAAAAGCGGCTGAAGTACGGGCTGCCCGGGGAACGCGAAGTGATTCTCTACGAATTGGGATTCGCCGATAGGCCGTTGGCGCAGGAACTGGCGGGAATGCTTGTGCAGGTGGCTTCCAACAAGCGAGCAATTCTCGCCGCACTTAGAACGAGGCGGACTGAGGCA
The DNA here is from genome assembly GCA_049511215.1 of Acidobacteriota bacterium. GTDB lineage: Bacteria > Acidobacteriota > UBA6911 > UBA6911 > UBA6911 > JAFNAG01. The sequence goes on from JBEKYG010000088.1 coordinate 6,377, forward strand.
GAGGCAGTCCTGGCAAACTATCCATCCCTGTTCCGAAAGAAGCTGGCCGACGTCTAATCAGGGTGGTTCGGCATGATGGCAACGGAACCCCAGCATTCGATCGTTACGTCGGCATGGACTATTCCGGTGCGCACACATCGACCTTGATGGCCTTTCTAATTATGGCGACAAGGAGCTTGATTCTATTAAGGAGATTGTGATCGATGAAAACGTCGTGGCAAGTCGCGACCGCCGCCGAAGCCTTTGCTGCAGCACAGTTTGCTCGATGCGGCTGGAATGTTTCCGTACAATACGGCGCCAACCAGCCTGAGTATGACTTGGTTGCGGTCGATGGTGACAGGGTTCTTAAGGTATCCGTCAAAGGCAGCAAGGACGGGGGATGGGGGCTAACACAATCATTCGTAAAGAATGCCGACTATCATGGCGCTGCGGACCAGTGGGTGTGCAGGCACAGCAACAAGACGGTTTTCTGTCTTGTTCAGTTCAAAGACACCTCGATCGAGACCCTTCCAAGGATGTATCTTGCCACTCCACAGGAAATCGTCGACTGGCTAAAAAATGCTGCAGCAGGCCGTGGAGATACAGTCCTTTATGAAAGGCATGAATGGAGCCCAAGGGCGTACGCAGCAGGTACGATAGATACGATGCCAGAGTCCTGGAAGTTCACGGAAGAGCGACTGGAAGAGATAGCAAAGAAGACGGAACAGGTCACCTGCGGAGCTGCAAAATCAGCGCGCCGGTGACGTGTGCGCTCAAACTCACAGCCGGCTCAGCACTGGTGATGCCCGTGCGGCTAGCGGCACAAATACGAAATCTCTGCAGACAGGGAGGAACATGTCCATGCTTGGAATAGCAGCGATCACGCACAAGACCACGACAAAAAGCATTCTTGACTTAAATAATCTCTACGATCATGGTCACCTGAACCTGCACCCTGGATTTCAGCGGCAGTCTGTGTGGACGGAACGGGACCGCGCCAAACTGATTGACAGTATTTTACGCAACTATCCGCTGCCGGCGATTTTTCTCTATAAACGTGAAGAAGCCGGCAAGCTGGTGTTTGACGTGATCGATGGAAAACAGCGCCTCGAATCCATATTCATGTTCACCGGTGCAATGCGAGGGCGCTTTAGTACCCGCACGCAATTGCCACGTGCTGATTCGGTGGAGTGGGTTAGCTGGCGGGTGCTAAAGCGGAATGGGCTCCAGCACCTCATTACGGGCTACGAGATCCCAGTGATCGAGGTGGATGGGGAGATGGGTGACATCATTGATGTTTTTGTTCGGATCAATTCCACTGGGAAGGCCCTAACAAGACAGGAACAGCGTCATGCTCGGTTTTACAACAGCCCTTTCCTGAAGGAAGCATCCCGGCTTGCGAATCGTTTTGAGGGCTACCTGCTCGACAACGGAATATTCAGTCCGGGGCAGCTGAGCCGCATGAAGCATATCGAGCTGATGTGTGAGCTGATGCTTTCGATTGTGCAGGGCGATGTGTTGAATAAGAAAACAGCCCTCGACCGGGTGATGGCCACTAAATCCTTTGACGGAAGGCAACTCGGCAAGGCGTCACGGATGGTCACGACCACCTTAAACCGGATTCGTCGGATGTTTCCAAATCTCTACTCGACTCGGCTTCGGCAGGTAACGGACTTTTACTCTTTGGCCGTCCTTATCGGGAAGTTTGAGCAGGAAGGACTCATTCTGACTGACCGCCGCCTCAACGAGCTCGCGTGGGATTTGTTGCTTGCATTTGCGACCCGGGTCGATGAAGTCCGCGACCTTCAACGCAAAGCGAAGGGTGCACGAGCAGATCAGGAACTCTACCGCGATTATCTTTTAACAGTCTCCCAGATGACTGACGATGTGGCCCAAAGACGCAAGCGAGAGCAGATCTTACGCGGAATTCTCGGCAGCCTTTTTGCGCGAAAAGACTCCCAGCGTGGCTTTACATCAGAGCAGCGCCGCATTATCTGGAACACGTCAGCCAATCGGGTTTGCGCCGAGTGTTCCTGCAAATTGACATGGGAGGATTTTACGATCGATCATATCAAACCATACAGCAAAGGGGGGCGAAGCCTTCTGGAAAATGCGGCGCTCATGTGCCGAAAACACAATTCCAAAAAAGGAAATCGACGGAGGTGATAGAGTGACGTGACTCTCCCATCATGGCGATGGCCTCCCCAGTGTGACCCTCAACAGCCCGGCTGAGTCATTCCGTAGAGATGTATCCGTCCCTGCGGAACCATAACTTCGCGCGCGCTGGACGCAGCAATGACCAACGCAATGCTGATTCGGCCATCGCATGGATGTGCTTCGCCGATCTCGAGGGTAGTTTAGCAGGGTTCCTCGATCCGTCCCTGGCGCCAAACGAGCGCGAAGAGGCTCAAATCGAAGGCTGGATTCTGTGGCCAAAGTGAATACAGTGACAATGGTTTTTGGCATGATGGATTGGATCGCATGGCGACAACATTTCCATTTCTGACAACCTGCGACTAGCAGGGCAAGTGCGAAGGCCCGCTAGTCCATGGACGTAATGCTCATTCTAGGAAATAGGTCCAAATTCATGTCTTGCTTTATAGAATGAACGGATAATAAACAGGAGTCCAATTGTCTATGAGCCCAGATTTCTCCTCTGGCGCAAATGTCCGGATTATCACCGAGCGCGATCAGATTGGCGTCGTTGCTGGAGAGCCGCGGCGGATGGCGGGTGAGGACTGGTACAAAGTCCAATTCTCTGACGGCCGGATTCAGACGATCCCGGGACGAAATCTGGAAATCTATGAAGGCCCGCAAGATGTGGAAACGCTTCTGTGCCGAGGTGCCTTCGGCAACCGGGAAACCCTAACGCGCATCATTACGATCACGAAGACTCAGCGGCCACTCTCGAACAACATTTACTCTTTCCGGGCATCGCGAACGGCCTTCTATCCCCATCAGATCAAGCCAGTATTGAAGTATTTGGATTCGCCTAAGAACCGGCTTCTGATCGCAGATGAAGTAGGACTCGGCAAAACCATCGAGGCTGGTTTGGTCCTTGTGGAGGAACGCGCCCGCCAGGAATTGAATCGCGTCCTGATCGTTTGTCCATCAGCATTGCGCCAGAAATGGGCACGGGAAATGAAGAGCCGATTCGATGAAAGTTTCGAAATCCTGGATACAGGCAGGTTTCGGCAATTTCTTGCTGCATTCGAAGAAGAGGCTGAAACTGCCTTTCTGAGGGGAATCATCTCGATTCAAGCTTTGCGTGGGGAGCCCCTGCTCGAGGATATCGAAACCAGAATGCCTCATTTTGACCTGGTGATCATCGATGAAGCGCATCATTTGCGCAATCCCGAAACCTTCTCGCATGCGGCGGGAAGGCTCTTATCCGAATGTGCCGACTCCATGCTCCTGCTGACGGCAACTCCAGTTCATCTCGGCAATGAAAACCTGTTTTACCTGCTGAGGTTACTCGATTCTGAGGAGTTTGATGAGTACTCCGCATTTGAGCGCCGGCTGCGCATCAACGAGCACATTATCCGCGCCCAGCGACTTTTGGGACGCAAGTTTCCAGCAGACCTAAGCCGCTGCCTTGAAGAGCTGCGGAAGGTGGAAGAATCAGCGGAGCGCGAACGGTTCACGCAAAATCCAATGTACTCAGATGTTCTACGGCGATTGGGTGAGTACGACGGCAGCCGGCGTGAGCACGTTGTTGAATTGCAGCGGTCCATTGCCGGCCTCAATTTGCTGGGGCACGTTTTTACCCGGAGTCGCAAATCCGAGGTACAGGAAAGGAGGCCGGTCCGGCGGGCCACGGCACTGAGGCGGGAGTTTTCCGAAGAGGAAATGAAGTGCTATCAGGAAATCACGTCATTTGCGATGCATTGGTACGAACGCAGGCTCCAGGAAAGGGGCCATGTTAATTTTCTTGGACAAGCTATCGGTGCGGATGGTTTCGCGGCGATCATGCTCAAGCGGCAGGCTGCAAGCTCGCTTCCGGCGTTGATCGAGCAGACGATCACAGCAGCAGGATCAGAAAACGAAACCGACATGGAAGATCTTGCCGATTCCTGCGAAGATGAGCAGGCTCCTAAAGAGGTAGCCAAAACCCTCGGATCAATCAAACAGGATCCAACGTTTCAGGCGATTGCGCAGCGGTATCGGGAGTTGGAAAAACAGGACAGCAAGTATGAACGGCTCGTTGGGGCGATCCAGGATCTGGACCAGACGGAAGCCCGGAGAAAGCTGATCGTTTTTTCCTTTTTCAAAGGAACCTTGAAATACCTCTTGCGGCGGCTTACTCAGGACGGATTTGCATGCGTTCTGGTTCACGGCGATGTGCCATCGACCCCCAACAAC
>JBEKYG010000089.1:0-10704 GCA_049511215.1 Acidobacteriota bacterium
TGGCGCCGGCGGTGGATATCGGGCCGGATGCTTACGGGTATAAGGCGACGAACAAGGTGACCTACTCGTTTTTGAACATTGTGGGCTCGGGTTCGCGGGTGCTTGCGGGCACCGATGACGGCAAGGCGACGCTCGACCTGGGGTTTTCGTTTCAGTTTTATGGGGTTTTGTACAAGAGCGTCTGCGTGAGCACGAATGGATTGATTACGATGGGGGCCTGCGGGACGGGGGATGATTTTGCGAATGGGGATATGACGGCGGCGAGTCCGTCGGACAATCAGCCTGCGATCGCAGTGTACTGGAGTGATCTGACCTTTGACGGGCAGGGGGCGGATGGGATTTACTATCAGACCCTGGGATCGGCGGGGAGCCGGCAGTTTGTGGTTCAGTGGAACAATGTTCTGGCGCAGAACTCCACGAACGCGATGACGTTCGAGGCGGTGCTGAGCGAAGGGGCGAACACGGTCCAGTTGCAGTATCAGAGTGTGGATGCCGGCAGCAGTGAGGTGAGCAAGGGAAAGAATGCGATCGTGGGCATACGCGACACGGATGGGAACAAGAATGGGCGAGTAGTGCAGTGGAGTGTCAACGCGCCGGTCCTGAGTGAGAACGAGGCGATCCAGTTCGCGCTGGGAGTGCCGCGCCTGGCGGGGAGTACAGGGGCGAAGGGGAAAGACAGCACCGGCAGTTATGTGGAGCTGAAGCTGACGAATACGGGGACGGGGAATGCGAAGAACATCAAGATTACGGGCATTGTGCTGCGGGCGCTGGCGGGAACGGGGAGTGTGACATTGAACTCTCCGGCGTTGCCCTACACCGTGCCGAATCTTGATGTGGGGGCATCGGTAACGATAAAAGTGTACGTGACGGTGCCGGCGGCGGTGACGCGTTATTCGATGACGGAGAATGGGACCTTCCAGGATGTCGCGGGGACGAGTTTGAGCTTCTCAATCGCGCAATCGATCTTCCCGTAGCACTGAGTGGCGAAGGCAGCAGATATAGGTTCCGACACTTGCGGCCTGACCGTATCCGTTCGGCCAACGCATTTTGGATTGGGATGCCTTCGGTGATCGGGGGCACGAACAGGGTTGCGAGTTGATCTCTTCGCTTTCCCCGATGTAGCAAGTTGGGCACCGGTGAGTGGGAACCTCAAGGTGAGCAAAAAGTTGTGTGTCGGAATATCTTACACAATCAGGACATTAGATTCTTTTAAATAAAATCAGTAAAACCAGTCATTAATAACACTTTCGAAACCCAGTTTCGGAATTGCTGTAAAATTAGTTTCCATTTAGCGCCTCATTTCGACAAAGAACTCTCCAGAGAAAAACACTCGGGCAGATTTTTTAATTACTTTATAAGCAATAGTATAGAGACAAGAGTTCCGGATTCTTTCCCTCATCTGTGCCCTGGAATACTTCTTGCTTAATATTAGAGTATGTTATTGTGTCTCTCATGTAACCAGAAACACGGACTCATGAGCATGGAGATGTATTTCTCAGGACACGGCTAAACACAAATGAACGCGGCCGGCGCAAGAATGATCCGCAGGCAAACGCGCCACGGGGTTGCCGGCTTATGCCTTGTTTCTTCCAGGGCCCGGGGTCAAACGTACCTTGGCGCGCAGGGAATCTCAGGCTCGGACCGAAAAAGTCTTAATTTCAAACAAGTCCTATGAGTTGCGGCGGCGCGGGTCATCTTCTGCCATAATGCCGAACCAATCGAGTCTTAGCCATGCACTCATGCACTTGCGCCTTCATCGTCTCGTCCAAATATCAAGGAAATGGAGACTGAATCGATGAAACCATCACGCGCAGTTTTTTTCTTTTTCGTTCTGTTTGTGTTTTTTTCATGCCAGGGATTCGGCCAATCTCTGTCGATCAACATGCCGACCGACATATCTCTCCAACTGGGCCGGGCTGAGATTGCGCTCCAGGCCAGCGGAGGCTCCGGGGGTTATGTCTGGAGTCTGGACGGAGGTCTGCTCCCTCCGGGGCTTGCGATCAGAACGGATGTGCCATCCTACTTTCCTCCTGGAACCACTGCCGGCATCATTGGAGTTGCTATTACTGTGGGTGATTGCGTCGGCACCGTCAGGGTGACTGACATTCTGGGAGCAACCGCTACACTGTCGATTAGCTTTCATGTCCTGGCGGTGAACGATACCAATCCATATGAACTACCGGACGGCTCGGTCGGGGTGTCATACGATTACACTTTAGGTGTCGTAGGCAATACGGGCCCGGTAACTCGAGCCGTCAATTCCGGAGCCTTGCCGCCCGGGCTGAGCCTCGACGCCGCGACGGGGAGCATCACGGGCACTCCGACCACGGCGGGGATCTACAATTTTGGCATGTCCTTTACAGAGGGGACTTTCAGTTTCGGACGCGGATTCCAGATCACCATATCGCCGATGTCTTTCAGTACGTCCGCGGAACTGCCGGTAGCCACAGATCGTGTGCCCTACAACCAGCAGATCACCGTTATGGGCGGGATACCACCGTATGGCTTTGCCATTTTGTGGGGCGGCACGCCAAATGGGATAGGATTGAGCAGCGCCGGCGTTCTCTCGGGCACCCCCAATGGGCAGCAATTCAACAACTTTGGAATAACTGTCACCGACTCGACGTGGGCGACGGCAAGGAAAAGCTTTGTGCTGACGACGGTGGGGGCTCCCAACATGCTCCCCGGCATCAATTATCCGTCGTATCTGGAGGACGCGGTTATCGGCCAGTACTATACCACTTCAATAGGCGGATACCCGGGCAAGCCCCCTGCCACGTGGTCGCTGGCTCCGGGATCTTCGCTGCCGCCGGGCTTCGCGATCCTGGATCCTCCTCAAACTTGGGTAAATGCCCAACATGGCCAGTTCAATCTTGCGGGTACAGGGATACAGGCGGGAACGTACTCCTTTACCATTCAGTGGACCGACAGTTCGACTCCGCCGGCCGTCACCAGCAGGACCTATGTTTTGCGGGTGTCTCCTCTTTCAGCGGACGGTCTGCCGAACGCAACTTTCGGGACTCCCTACAGCCAGCAAATCCGGGTATTGGGAGGACAGCCTCCTTACAGCTTCCTGCTTGTCTATCGCGCCCTACCGGACGGCTTGGCCATGAATCCTTCCGGATTGTTATCCGGAACGCCGTCGGAAACCAACTGGTTCAATCCACTCATACAGATCACCGACGCCGCCGGCAATACGCTGTTGCGGAGCGTCTGGGTCCATGTGGTCGCCGGAGCAAACGAGATCAATATCGGTCCGACCAGTCCGCTCACAAACGGATACGTCAGCCAAGGCTACAGCTACACGTTTACAGCCTGCTGTGCGGCTTCGTTCGACTGGAGCATTCAGTCCGGCTCGCTTCCTCCGGGCCTGACCCTGCTGACAGGATCCAGTTTACCGGCAGGTTCTCCTGCGGGATCGGCGGTGCTGGCCGGAACTCCCACGACCAACGGCCAGTACAGTTTCACGCTGCGTGCTACCGACAGCGCGGATGGGGCCAATTTCGGGCAGCGGTTGTTCAAGCTGCAGATAACGCCGATCACCTACTCGGGCCCGGGGCTTTTGCCCTATGGGAACATCGGTTCGTCTTTCAGCCAGACGCTGTCGGTCAGCGGGGCGACCGGCGCTGTGACGTGGAAGGTCAACCCTGACGACCTGCTGCCGCCTGGATTGTTATTGGCTTCCAATGGAGTTCTTTCCGGCGCGCCTACATCCAGCGGACGATTCTGGTTCAGAATCATCGCTACGGATGCCGTCGGCTTTTCCACCGAGTTCTGGCTTTCGGTCGACATCTATCCGGCGGGCGCCTATCCGCCTCTTTATATTTCGAGCAGCGATCCCACGTTCTATCTCGGCTCTGTGGAATGGCAGCTCGATGCAGAGGGAGGAACTGGTTCCGGCCGAATCTGGAGCGTGGTAAGCGGCATGCTGCCGCCGGGAATCGCCGTCCGCCAGGATGGCCCATCATGGTTCGCTTCCGGCGCCTCGGGTCTCATTGGCATTCCCACCGCACCGGGCATATATCATCCCACCCTCCAGGTCACAGACTCAGGCGGCAACTCCGCCACCCGGACGTTCACCATTACTGTTCTGCCGATCGTGCTGGTGAGTTACTGGGAACTGCCCGATGCCACGCTCAACGTCGCTTACGATCAGACGGTTCTTGCATCAGGCGGTAGCGGCGCGCTGAACTTCACGCTCCAGTCGGGGAACTCCCTGCCGCCGGGTCTGAGCCTCGGGGCCGGCGGGCAGATCACAGGCACGCCGACCGCAACCGGCACCTATGATTTCAACGTTTCCATCACGGATGGCAGCTCAACGGTTGTCCAGCGCCTGCGCATCTATGTCTCCGGCTTGAACATAAGTACACCCATGGAATTGCCGGATGCGACGCAGGGGACTTTCTACAGCCAGAGCATTGTGGTCGGCGGAGGCACACCGCCTTACACATTCAGCATGGGCTGCTGCGCACCCAGTGGGCTCAGCCTCAATAGTGCTACTGGCGTTCTCAGCGGCACTATGAACGGCTCCCAGTACACGAGTCTTGACATCCTTGTCAGTGATTCGGCCGGAGCGTGGGCGCGCAAGGTATTCCGGTTGGGTGTCATTGGGTCACCCCTGACGCTTCCGGGAATCACCACGACGGAGTTGGAAGACTTCACCATCGGCTGGCAACGCTGGTATGTCATCGGAATCAACGGCGGCACGCCGCCTTACACCTGGTTAATCACTGCAGGCAGCCTGCCGCCCGGCGTGGCCATCAACTCGCCAACCCTCGCGCCGCCCTCGAGGTCATGGAGCGGCTTCCTCGGCGGACTGCTTCTCGGCGGCGCGCCGACTATGGTCGGCACCTATTCTTTCACACTGCAGGCAACCGATTCGTCGTCACCGCCGCGGAGCACGAGCCGGAGTTTCGCCTCGCGCGTTTCGCCCATTGGTTTCTACGGTGTCCCCAACCCTACATTCGGCGCGCCGTATAGCCAGCAGGTCAGAATTCTCGGCGGCCCGGTGCCCTATTCGGCAAGTGTAATCCAAGGTGACGTGCCGGCGGGTTTAAGCGTCAGTTCCACCGGCCTGATCACAGGTACACCGCAAGAAACGGGTGACTTTTGGTTCCAGTTCCAGATCACCGGCGCCGCAGGCGAGAATATCAGCGGAATCGGCTTTAGCGTCAGCGGCACATCGCCCACCCGGGTAGACATCAACCAAGGTCGTTCCCTGGGCGACATTACACTGAACGCCTCGTGGAGCTACCAGCTTAACGCAAGCGGCGGCACTGCCCCATACACATGGACCGTAGAATCGGGGAGCACGTTGCCGAACGGCCTGTCGCTGTCCTCGGGCGGCCTCATCAGCGGAACGCCAACCGTGGCGGGTATCGCCAGCTTCCTGGTGCGGGCCACCGACGCCGCGGGCAACTTTGGCGTGCGGATGTTTCGATTGAACATCACGCCGGTCAACATCTCGACACCGGGGGGATTGACCTACACCAACGTAGGTTCCGCATACAGCAAATTATTATCCGCGTCAGGCGGCACAGGGGCCATCACGTGGTCCGTGGCTCCGCACAACTTGCTTCCAGCAGGCATGACGTTGAACGCCGACGGGACATTCGGCGGCACGCCTACGGTCAGCGGGGAATACTGGTTCAACGCGGTCGCCACCGACTCGACCGGCGCAACGCGCACGCAGGGGTTCGCGCTGGCCGTTTACCGGGCCGGTGAGTACCCGCCTCTGTACGTTACGACGGGTCAAAGCCAATTCCTGCAGTTGGGCCGCACCGAAATGACGCTCAACGCGGATGGCGGCTCTGGGGGGTACACCTGGAGTGTGCTGAGCGGGACTCTGCCGCCGGGCCTCATGATCAGGACAGATGTTCCAACCGGTTGGTCGCCAGCAACCACAGCAGGAATTATCGGTGTCGCAACCACTGCGGGCGCCTACTCGGCAACGATCAAGGTCACCGACAGTGTCAACAATACCGCGACCCTGGTGATGAATTTCACTGTTTATACGCTGGAACCTACGAGCAACTGGGAGCTTCCCGACGCGACATTGGGATCTGCTTACGACTACACCCTCGGCGTCACAGGGGAAACCGCCCCCATCGCTCGCGCCATCAATTCCGGGGCCCTGCAGCTCGGACTGAGCCTTGACGCCGCAACGGGGAGGATCACCGGGACGCCTACCAGCGCCGGAACGTACAGGTTCGGAGTGTCCTACACCCAAGGTTCGTTCAGTATCGGGCGCGGAGGATACCAGATTTACGTCTCCCCCATGCAGTTCACCACGCCGGCGGCGCTGCCGGTGGGCTCGGCTTACACCGCGTATAGCCAGACGATCGGCGTAACCGGGGGGACGCCCCCTTACACGTTCAGTGTCCCTTGCTGCCTGCCATGGAATTTCACCTTGGACAACAACGGCATTCTCTCGGGCATGCCAACCGGAGAGTACTTCGCCAATCATGTAATCACAGTCACCGATTCCACCGGAGCGACGGTCCGCAGGAATTTCCTTTTGACGGTTACGACAGTCCCGAGCAGCCTTCCCGCAGTCAACACGACGAATCTCACCGGCGGCGAAGACTATTATCTTGGGGAAACCCGCTGGTTTGCTATCTATGGCTTCCCCGGCAAACTGCCTGGCACCTGGTCGCTGGCGCCTGGGTCCTCTCTGCCGCCGGGGTTCGCGATACTGGATCCGTCCCAGTACTTCTGGAACGTTCCGCCCGGACAGCTCAGCGTTGGCGGCACCGCCCTTCAAGTCGGCAGCTTTACCTTCACGGTCAATTTCACGGATAGCTCAACACCGCCCGTGACTGCGAGCAGGACCTTCACCCTCAAAGTATCTCCGCTGAACCTCGACAGCTTGCCCGATGCCAACTTCGGGACTCCCTACAGCCGTCAGATCCGCGTTCTGGGAGGGCAGCCTCCCTACACCTTCACCCTCCTCGAGCGAAGCTTCCAGAGCGGATTGAGCATGAACTCGGCCGGGCTGGTATCCGGAACGCCCCTGGAGACTGGCAATTTCAACCCTCTGGTTCTGATCACCGATGCGGCGGGCAATACTTTGCAGCGCAGCGTCTGGCTCAATGTCCGCGCCGGTGCGACGAGCATAGGTATCAACTACGGTACCCCGCTGGCGAACGGCTATACGAATCAGACGTACGCCAGGAACTTTACCGCCAGCGGCGGCTCGGCGTCTTACAACTGGACCCTCGAATCGGGCAGTCTGCCGCCGGGGCTGGCTCTGCTGTCGGGGGGGACCCTGCCGGCCAGCTATCCTGCCGGTTCGGCGCTCCTGACCGGTACTCCGACCCTCGCGGGGATATACACTTTCGCGCTGCGCGCAACGGACAGCAGCAACAGTGCCAACTTCGTGCAACGCCAGTACCGCTTGCAGATCGACCCGTTCACTCTTGTGAGCCCGACGACTCTGCCCTGGACCAACACGGGAGCGAGCTTCAGCCAGCCCTTGACGGTAAGCGGCGCGACGGGTTCCGTGACCTGGAAGGTAAGATATGACAGCGCGCTGCCGGCCGGGCTTTCCCTGTCTTCCGATGGCATTATCTCGGGTATAGCGACCGGATCCGGGCGCTACTCATTCACGGTCGTGGCGACGGATTCGCTTGGCATGACCAACGAATACACCTTCACGGTCAACGTTTACCCGTCCGGTGCGTACCCGCCTCTGAACATTACGTCAGGACCCGATCTCGGCAAGTTTTCGATTGGCCCTTTGTCATTGCAGCTGCAGGCAACGGGTGGGCTACCGCCCTATGTGTTTTCTCTTGCTCCCGGCGCAACACCGATCCCTGGTTTCCGCGTGCAAAGCGGCCCCCCTTTACCCAGCTCGTTTCCAGCAACAACTCCTGCTGGCCTGCTTGGGATAGCGACAGCACCAGGAACCTACACTACCACCCTGCGGGTCACGGATTCTCTGGGACAAACTTTTGACAAGACAGTGAGTTTTCGTACGTCTCCGCTGGTGAGTTCGATCGGGAATCCCCCGGATACCTCAGTGGGCGAGTCTTATAGTTTCCAGATGCTGGCAGGTGGTGGGACTGCTCCGTACGGCTTTGCCCTGGCCACAAGTTCAAAACCATTGCCGCCCGGTCTCTCCCTCAGCTCGAGCGGTGTGATTTCGGGCATCCCTACCTCGACTGGCACCTATTCGTTCACAATCACGATCACGGACAGCGCATCCAACTCGATGGATTGGGGTCACCGGATCATCGTTTATCCTTTGCGATTCCTGAGTTCGCGCACTCTGCCCAATGGACTGATCAACACTCCATACTCACAGACCCTGAGTGTGTCCGGCGGTACTCCTCCGTATACATGGTCTGTCGTGCCCACTCCAGGCCAGAAGCTGCCCGATGGTCTGACACTGAGCTCTGGTGGGATCGTTTCCGGAATGCCGACGGCTGTTGCCATAACATGGGCAACGGTGAAAGTGGCTGACGCTGCGGGGAACACTTTGCAACGCACATTAGGGTTCAACGTGGTCGGTACCAGCCCAAGCCCAATCAGCTTCAATACCGCCGCAAACATGGACGCGCAGGCCTTTGGTTACTACTTAACCTACGAAATCCATGTATCGGGCGGGATGCCTCCATACACCTATACGGTCGAGCCTGGTTCGAGCCTGCCTCCCGGTCTATACCTGGCATCCGGGGAGACCATAGGCGCCAATATGATACCCCTGATTTATTATCTATTTGGTCGTCCTGTGGCAGTAGGCGACTTTTCTTTTGCCATTCGTGCTACAGACAGTTTCGGAAACTCAACGACAAGAACCTTCAACATGCATATATCGCCGATAGGCATGGACAATATAAGTTTCCCGGCGAGCAACAAGCCGCCCATTGTCCTCGGCGACTCGTTTTCCGAGACGATGATCCCTATGGGAGGTTCGCCGCCTTACACTTGGAGCCCCATTGACCTCTTGCCAGAGGGCTTGACCCTGAGTTCAAATGGCCTTCTGTCCGGAATCGTGCGCAACACCGCACAATACTGGTTCCGAGTCAGCCTGACAGACGCTTCCGCAAACGTGCTCGTTCGCTATGCTTACATAAATGTTCAATCGGGCACTCCTGTGACCTTGTGGATTGACACTGGTCCCGATCTTGGCACGGTGAGCACCGGCAGCTACTCCCGGTTTTTCACCTCCCTAGGCTCGTTATTGGCTTCCCCCAACTACAGTTACGTTGTCGATCCAGGTTCGACGCTGCCGCCGGGTCTGGCTCTGCTGACGGGACAGTCGTTGCCAAATGTCAGCTCCAGTCCTTCGACTACGGGCGTTCTTTCCGGATCGCTTACCACACCCGGGCTGTACAAATTCACTCTGCGTGTGACTGACGCTGCGGGCAATCTCGGCGTTCGTACCATGACCTTAAGGATCAGCCCTCTGAGAATCCTGGCATCTTCGATACCGAACGGCACGATTCAAGCGGCATATTCCAAACAATTAGTCGCGCAAGGGGGTGTGGCTCCCTATTCGTGGAGCCTGTCAGGCGGCACCAGTCTGCCACCAGGACTTGGCCTCAGTTCTGGAGGTCTAATCTCAGGTATTCCATCCACACCGGGCATCTATTCTTTCACTATAGCGGTTTCCGACAGCGCAGGAAACTTCTCGATGAGCCGCGGGTATTCGATCACAATCTCCTCCCTGAACATTACGAACGACAACATCCTTCCCCTTGGCGTCGTAGGGCAGCCCTATTCTGTTACTTTCAATGCGGTGGGTCCGGGGGGGCCGCCGTACCTGTGGTCCATCAGCTCTGTGTTTCCCGGCATGACGTTCGATTCCAGTACCGGCGTCTATTCGGGTCCGCCCCAGTCGGGCGGAAGCCTGCAGTTTCAGGTTACCGTCGGTAACGGAACTGGTCCGGGAAGCGACTTCTTTGTGAAGGATTTCTACCTCAACGTGCGATATGCGTATCAAACCTCGCTAGTGAGCATCGCGACTTCCCCGATATTCGCTGACACCACCGTAGGGCGGTTCACCCAGTTGACACTCTCTGCCAACGGAGGTCTGCCGCCATACACCTGGTCCCTGCTGGGCGGTGCATTGCCACCAGGAATGTCCCAGGTCTCTGCTGACGCCATTTCCGGCAGTCCTTTCGCATTTTATTCCTACCTGGCAGGCATACCATCAATCCCGGGAATTTACACATTCACACTCAAGGTCGCGGATACGGCCGGAACTTTCACACAGCGCACGTTCGCTCTTAGGGTCTCAACGATCGCCCTTGCCACGACAAGTCTGCAGAGGCCCGTGTTGGGGCAGCCCTTCTCACAGCTTCTGGTCGGCGTTGGAGGTGTACCCCCATACTCGTTTTCCCTTGCGAACAGCACCCTCCCTCCCGGCCTGAGTCTGGATGGTTCGGGACTGATCAGCGGTACTCCGACGAACAACGGGTCGTTTTCGTTCTCAGTTCAGGTCACGGATGGCAACGGGGCAAGCTACACCTCGAGCTTATCGCTCTCCATCGATACTCCGGGAAGCCAGTTCATCAGTCTGTACGGGCTCTATACTTATATTTCTTCAACAGCACAAACGGAGGCGCCGGTGGGTGCGTACCGGGAAGTCTATTTTTATGCTTCCGGAGGGACGGCTCCCTATACTGCCACTATCGAGCCGGGATCGACATTGCCTCCTGGAATGGCATTGCTTACCGGCGCAAATCTCCCGCCCATCTA
>JBEKYG010000090.1:0-10683 GCA_049511215.1 Acidobacteriota bacterium
GCACTAACACGAAAACTTGATCCGGCAACCGGGTTTGATAGGGCGACCGCGCTTTGTGACGCTGGCGAGAAGGGCCACAGGCGGGCCTTGCTCAAGACGCCGGGGGTTTTGCAATCAGCTCTTAAATTCGAAATTCGAGATTCGAAATTCGAGATTCTAAAATTTTGAATCTCGAATCTCGAATCGCCATTACCTGGCGGCTTGCCCCTTCGTGGGCCGGTAGTGGCGAGCGACGTCCAGGCGTGAAAGAGCCCGCAGCAGTGCCAACTCGGCGCGGGCAAAATCGAGGCTGGGATCCTTGGAAGCCAGACGGTGTTCTGCTCTTGATTTTGCCTGCTCGGCACGGTTGAGGTCGATTTCCGATGCGGGTTCCGCAATCTGAGTCAGAAGGACAACGCGTTCCGGCAGAACTTCAGCAAATCCCCAGGAACAGAATACCAGCTCCTCCTGATCCCCGATTGTGTAGCTGATGTTGCCGATGCCCAGCTCGGCCAGCAGCGGCGCATGTCCGGGGAGGATCCCAAGGTACCCTTGGCTCGATGGGACGGTCACCTGATCAACAAGCCCGCTGAAGAGCTGTCTCTCCGGTGTGACGATGACAAGATGGATTTTTTCCGGCAGCGCCATAATCGATTGACGAATTACGATTGACGAATATCGGGCTTTTCAATCGTCAATCGTCATCCCTCCTTTATGCAGCTGACAACTGTTTGGCTTTTTCCAGAACTTCTTCGATGCCGCCGACCATATAGAAAGCTTGTTCCGGAACGTGATCATAGTCGCCCTGGCAGATGCCCCGGAAACTCTCGATGCTCTCTTTGATCGACAGGTACTTGCCTTTGATTCCGGTAAACTGCTCGGCAACGAAAAAGGGCTGGGAGAGGAACTTCTGAATTTTCCGCGCCCGGCTGACCGTCAGTTTGTCATCCTCGCCCAGCTCGTCGATTCCGAGGATGGCGATGATATCCTGCAGGTCTTTGTAGCGCTGGAGAATCCGCTTCACCTCGCGCGCCACCGAGTAATGTTCTTCACCAATGACGCGCGGATCGAGAATGCGCGAGGTCGAGGCGAGTGGATCCACGGCAGGGTAGATACCCAACTCCACGATCTTACGTTCCAGATTCGTAGTCGCGTCAAGGTGGGAGAAGGTCGTCGCCGGAGCGGGATCCGTATAGTCGTCCGCAGGCACATAAATTGCCTGGATGGATGTAATGGAGCCGTTTTTAGTGGAGGTGATGCGCTCCTGGAGCTCGCCCATCTCGGTCGCCAGATTCGGCTGATAGCCCACCGCGGAGGGCATGCGCCCGAGAAGCGCGGAAACCTCCGAACCTGCCTGGGTGAAGCGGAAAATGTTGTCGATGAACAGGAGGACGTCCTGGTGCTCCTCGTCCCGGAAATACTCCGCGACGGTAAGGCCTGTCAGTCCGACGCGCAGGCGCGCTCCCGGGGGCTCCGTCATTTGGCCATAAATAAGGGCGGCCTTTTCGATCACGCCGGATTCCTTCATCTCGAGCCACAGATCGTTGCCTTCGCGGGTCCGCTCACCGACGCCCGCAAAGACCGAAAACCCGCCGTGGTGGGTGGCAATCCGGTTGATCAGTTCCATGATAATAACCGTCTTACCAACACCGGCACCGCCAAATAGACCGATCTTACCCCCGCGCACGTAAGGTTCCAGGAGGTCGATGACCTTAATGCCGGTCTCCAGCATCTTGGTCTCTGTGCTCTGCTCTTCGAAGCTGGGAGCGGGGCGGTGGATGGGGTAGCGCTTTTCGGTCCGGATTTCGCCCAGCTGATCGACCGGCTGGCCGATGACGTTCATCACGCGGCCGAGAGTCCCGCGCCCAACCGGCGCCGTGATCGGATCGCCGATGTCGGTCGCCTCCATGCCGCGCACCATGCCCTCGGTGGGCTGCATACTGACGCAGCGCACCCGGCTCTCGCCCAGGTGCTGTTGAACCTCCGTGGTGACTCGGATATGCCCGCTCGGGTTATCACCCTCGATGATGACGCAGTTATAAATCGGCGGAAGATGTCTCTCCTCGAACTCGCAGTCCACCACGGGTCCAATGATCTGTACCACCTTGCCTTTGTTAGCCATTCCTTCTCCCCTCGACTAATACCCGGATCAGGATCCGGCGGCGGCCGCGCCGCTGACGACTTCGATCAACTCCTTCGTAATGCTTGCCTGGCGCACCTTGTTGGCGTGGAGCGTCAGACTGTCAATCATCTCGGAGGCATTTTTGGTGGCCGCATCCATCGAGGTCATCCGCGCGCCCTGCTCAGAAGCGGCCGCTTCCAAGAGGGCGCGAAAAATCTGGGACTCCACATGGCGTGGGAGCAGGTTATTGAAAACTTGCTCGGGCGGCTCGTCGTAGAGATAATCCACAAGATGAGCTTCCTCCAGACCCTCGAGTTTCCTTATGGGCAGGAGGGGTTCGACCACCACTCGCTGATGAACCACCGACTTGAACTCATTATAGAGAAGCCAGACCTGATCCTTCCTTTGCTGGATGAACTCCTCGATGATGTCCCGGGCTATGGCGGCCGCATCGGCGAAACTGGGCTTCTGCAGCACGTTGATCGCCTCATTGCGCACCGAGTAGGAGCGCCGCCTGAAAAAGTCTCTGCCGCGCTTACCGAGGATGTTGAGTTCCACCGCGGCATCGGGGTTATCGACGACAAACTCGACTCCGCGCTTGACGATGTTGGTGTTGTATGCACCGCAGAGTCCCTTGTCGGCTGTAATGACGACCAGCTCGATCTTATTACCGTGGCGTTGTGCAAGCAGGGGATGCGTCTGCTCGGGCACTCTGGTCGCCAGGCTGTTGAGCACGGCCAGCATCTGCTGGGCATAGGGCCGTGCCGCGATGACACGCTCCTGCGCCTTGCGCAACCGGGCCGCGGAAACAAACTTCATGGCACGGGTGATCTGCTGGATATTTTTGGCGCTCCGGATGCGGCGCCGGATGTCTCGAATGTTGGCCATACGATCGACCTGACTACAGAAAAGTGATGAATCCTAAGAGATGAGCGGTCGCGCTCATCGTGGATCACTCTTGACTCATCACTTCGTATCACTAAAATTCTAGCCGGCCTTTGCCTTTTCCGCGGCGCTTCCTCTTTCCGCCAGGAATTTTTCTTTGAACTCCTTCAGGGCAGCCAATAGTTGGGCACGCAAATCGTCGTTCAGCGATTTCTCGCCGGCGATTTTCTGCACCAGCGGACTCTTGATGGTCTCCATAAACTGGTACAGCTGTTTTTCGAAGGCGCGAATTTCGCCGACTTGCAAATCGTCGACCAAACCCTGGGTGCCGGCGAAAATAATCATCACCTGGCGGATCACATCGAGTGGTTGATATTGGTCCTGTTTCAGGATCTCCGTAAGGCGCTCGCCGCGCGCCAGCTGAGCCTGAGTGGCCTTGTCCAGGTCGGATCCGAACTGGGCGAAAGCCGCCAGCTCGCGGTACTGCGCCAGATCGAGGCGGAGCGTGCCCGCGACCTGCTTCATCGCTTTGATCTGTGCGTTGCCGCCGACGCGGCTCACGGAATTCCCCACGTTGACTGCCGGCCGGATGCCTCCATGGAACAGGTCCCCTTCCAGGAAGATCTGGCCGTCGGTGATCGAGATGACATTCGTTGGGATATACGCCGAGATATCTCCAGCCTGGGTCTCGATAACCGGAAGCGCCGTCAAGGACCCGCCGCGGTTCGAATCATTCAACTTTGCCGCCCGTTCAAGCAACCGCGAATGCAGATAGAAGACATCTCCCGGATACGCCTCGCGCCCGGGCGGACGGCGCAGCAACAACGAGATTTCGCGGTAGGCAGCCGCATGCTTGGATAGGTCATCGTAGATCACCAGCGCGTGCCGGCCACGGTCGCGGAAGTATTCACCCATGGCGCAGCCGCAGTAGGGCGCGATGTATTGCATGGTCGCGGGGTCGGATGCCGACGCTGAAACCACAATAGTCCTGTCCATGACCTCGTAGTCGGTCAGCGTTTTCACGACTTGCGCGACCGTGGAGCGCTTCTGCCCGATAGCCACATAGATCGAAATCACATCGGTGTTTTTCTGATTGATGATGGTGTCGATGGCAATGGCGGTCTTTCCGGTCTGGCGGTCGCCGATGATGAGCTCGCGCTGGCCACGTCCGATCGGAATCATCGCGTCGATGGCCTTGAGCCCGGTCTGTAGAGGCTCCTTGACAGGCTGGCGGTCGACGACGCCGGGGGCCAGACGCTCAATTGGAGAATATTCATCACTCGCGACCGGACCGCGATCGTCCAGCGGTTCTCCCAGGGCGTTCACCACCCTGCCGATCAGCCCTTCTCCGACGGGCACGCTCATAATGCGGTTGGTGCGCCGGACGATGTCCCCCTCGCCGATCAGCGTGTATTCGCCGAAGAGGACCGCGCCCACGTTGTCTTCTTCGAGGTTGAGCGCGATTCCCTTGACTCCGCGGGAAAAATCAAGGAGCTCACCGGCCATCACCTTCTCCAGGCCATGGATGCGCGCGATCCCGTCTCCCACCGATATGACGGTTCCGACCTCGCTGACGACCACACTGGACTCGTAGTCCTTGATTTGCTCGCGCAGAATCTTGGTTATCTCGTCGGCATTGATCTGCATGTCAGGTTCCTCTTTTTGCGACTCAGATAGTGGCCGGGGGCCACTCAAATTCCGCGATTCTCATCCCTCGCGCGCCAGACGCCGCCGCATCTCTTCGAGCTGCGTTCGGATCGAGCCGTCGTAAACCGTGCTGCCGATCTGAACGACGACTCCGGCAAGAAGATCCGGATCGGTACTCAGCGACAGGGTCACCTGCTTCCCCGTCGCGCTCGACAGGCGCGCGCGCAGGATGGACAGCTCCGCCTCGCCCATCGCGGTGGCAGAAGTGACCCGCGCCGCGACGATCCCCTTGCGCTCGTTTACGGTTTTGACAAAATAATCGCAAACCTCCGCAAAGTAGCGGATGCGATGGTGATCCAGAAGAATGCGCAGGAAATTGCGCGCGGCTGGACTGACAGGATAACGCATCAGCAAGCTGGACAGTACCCTCTCCTTCGCTTCGCGCTGGACCGCCGGGCTGTCAAATGCTTCGAGCAGCGCCGGGACCTGCCGGAAAATCTCACCGTAGGTGTCGAGATCCCGCAGTACAACGGCGTCCTCACCATTTGCCAGCGCCACATCCGCCAGGGCTCGAGCATAGCGGGCAAAGATTGCTGAAGGTATCACTCCCTGCCTCCCACCTTGGCAACAAAGCGCTCAAACAGGCGACTGCGGTCGTCGTCCGTCATTTCATGCTGGATTTCTTCTTTCGCCAACTGAACCGAGAGTTCGGCCACCTGCGCCTTCAGCTCGAGTTGCGCCGCACGCGTCATGCCGTCGATCTCGCGCCTGGCCCGATCCACGATTTTCTCTGCATCTCGCTCCGCGGCGCTGAGCAGGCGTTGATACTCCTCCTGAGCTTCCTTCTCTGCGGTTTCACGGATTTGCCGCAGTTCATCATCGAGGGAACTCATGGCCGACGATATTTCCGCGAGTCGCGCCTCGGCTTCCCGGCGCGCCCTCTGCGCCTCCTCCAGCTGGTCACGAATTGCCTGCGTTCGGCCGGCAAAAAAGTTGGCCAGCGGTTTGCGGGCGATCCACACGAGGACCCCTACAACAAGAAGCAGATTGACGAACTTGCCGATTTCCAGCAAGAGGTCTGATCGGCCACCCTCGTTCTCCGCGGCCCAGGCTACTGCCGGCAGCGCAAGGTACGTGGCCGCGCACAGAAACGAAACCGTCAACAATCGTTCTGTTTGAGATCTCATTGCCTTCTCGCTGATGTGAATCCGAGGCACCCGGACACTCGGGCATCGGCTCATGCAAAATGGGCTCTCAGGCCGATCGCTGCAGAATGGCAGAAGCAATACGGCGAGCCATTTCCTGGGCTTCGCGTTCGAGCCGGTCTTTCGCCTCCAGCACCTGACTCTGGATCGAACCCAGGGTTTCCTGAATCAATCGCTCGGCGTCATTTCGGCCCATTTCCAGCAAACTGTTTCGATATTGCAGGGCCTCGGATCGAGACTTATCCACCAGCCGATAACCTTCCATACGCGCATTCTTAATCGTCGCCTGGTACTGATCGAATAATTGCAGATGATGAGCGAGGTCCTGACGGCTCCGCGAAATCAGCCCGGTGGTTCTCTGTTCCCTTTCTGCCTGAACCCTGGTTACGGGCCGGAAGAGAAGGTAGTTAAGAGCCACGACGGTAATAATGAATATGAGGATCGCTGGTAGTATGGACCAATCTAAGCTGATCATAAGGGCAACAGGGGCTAGGGAATGCCACTGCCTCAACAAGTTCCCGGCAGGCTCCAAAACCGGGTAGGCCGCCTGCGAATTGCAGAAAGTATCATAGGGTCCTAGGATCGTCAAGGAGTTTCCCCCAGCCTCGACCGGTGATATATTGTCAGGATGCTCAAGCATTTAGCCCGCATCCTGCTGCTTGGCGGCATCCTGGAATCGCTCTGGCTCCTGAGTTATGGATTGAGCCCCTTGCGCTCCCATACCGCTCTGTTTACTGCTTTGATGCTGGCCATCTTCATCCTTTGCCTCTGGAGCTTCTTCCACTGCCCGATCCATGATCGGAAGGGAGTGATGTGCGTACTGGGATTTGCTTTGCTTTTCCGCTTGAGCCTGCTACCGGCGCCACCCGATCAGAGCGAGGATGTATATCGATATCTCTGGGACGCACGGCTGGCTTCCTTGGGTGTCGATCCCTATCAGTACCCTCCTGACGCGCCCGAATTGATGCAATTCCGCGACCAGCGCATCTTTCCCATGTTGAATTCCAAGTCCTACATTACCGCATACCCACCCATGTCCCAGGCTATTTTCCGTTTCTCCTACTGGCTCTTCGGCCCTGCCGTCGTACCGATGAAGGCGATCTTCAGTCTGCTGGAGTTTTCGTCTCTGCTTCTGGCCTGGAGGCTTCTCGTCTCATTTGAGGCAAGCCTGCAGCCGCTGTTTCTTATGGCCTGGAACCCGTTTTTCGTTTTTGAGTTCTCGCATTCAGGCCATTCCGACAGCGCCATGGTTCTTCTGCTTTTGCTTTCGATCTATCTGGTTCACCGCTCAAGGAATGCATGGGCTATGGCGAGCTTCGCGGGCGCGATTCTTGCGAAGTTGCACCCCGCCCTCTGGATACCCCTTTTCGTGCGCCGGATGGGTTGGAAAGCGAACGCGGTCTGCTTCTCTGTCGCGGGCGCAGGAGTGCTTGTGTACCTGTCGCCTGGGCGATGGATCCCCTACCTGCAATCACTGAGGCTTTACTTCCGGCTCTTCGAGTTCAACGCCGGAATTCATTATCTGCTCCGCTATGTTGGGAGAGTTTTTTACGGACAGGCATGGGACAAACTCACGGGGCCATACCTGGCAGCCACCCTCATCCTGGTTACCGGCTTGATTGCCTGGCGCTTTCCTGTCCGCAACGCGCGCGATCTGCTCCACGCCGGGTTCTGGATCATGACCGCTGATCTTTGTCTGGCCACGACGGTCCATCCCTGGTATATCTCATGGGCAGCGCTGGCCCTCCCCTTTTTCCCTTATGCGTTCATGGTCTATTGGACCGGGGCCTGCTTCCTCTCCTATCTTGCATATGCACACCACCCTGTGTACGAGCCTGCATGGGTTCTGCTGGTCGAGTATCTGCCGATGTATTGTTTGATGGGTTGGGAGATCTATCGGGGCGCCCCTTTGTTGCCGACTGGCCGTAAGTGAATCCTACCCCGCAATGCCCGAGGCGGCATCGCCGCGACCAAAAACTTCAACGCAGAGGCCGCTGAGAATTTCATGTTGGCTCTGTCCTTTTTCCTCTCTGCGATCTCAGCGTTGAGTCGATGGGTTGCGGCGATGCTGCGCCAGGTTTCTCGTCGTTTCATCAGTGGGTACTGCCCTTGTGGATTAACTCGAGAAACTCCATGCGGGTCCTGTCATGCGTGCGGAAGGTTCCGAGCATGGAGCTGGTGACGGCTCGACTGTTCTGCTTCTCAACGCCGCGCATCTGCATGCACATGTGCTGGGCATCAATCACTACCGCAACACCTAGCGGCGCCAGCTTCTGGCTGATCGTATCGGCAATCTGAGTCGTCAACCGTTCCTGAACCTGGAGCCGCCGGCTGAACATCTCCACCAGCCGCACTATTTTGCTGATGCCGACAACCCTTTTGTTGGGCAGATAGGCGATGTGCACTTTGCCAAAGAAGGGGAGGAGATGGTGCTCGCAGAGACTGAAAAAATCGATGTCGGAAACGATAACCATTTCATCGTATTTGACCTCGAAAAGAGCGTTGTTCAGGATCTCGTCCGCTTTCTGCGCATACCCGCTGGTGAGAAAGCGCAGCGTTTTGTCCACACGCTCGGGAGTTCCCTTCAAACCATCCCGTTCCGGATCCTCCCCGAGTTCAAGCAGGAGCTCACGCACAAGCTTTATCATGAATTTCTCGCCTGGCCCAGATCGTGGGCCCGAAAAAAACCTCTAATTCTACCTGCGGAAAAGTCATCATTATAGTCAAAAACGACCTAAATCCCGCCATTATGGTAGGCTTCCGGTTCCAGGGATGTCAAAGTCAAACATGAATCCTGATCTTTCTTGTACTTATTGCAAACAAAAGTTTTGCCCCATCACATGGCCCGTGCCAACCACGACCCCGGCAAAGTCGCGCGCAGGACGGAAATCGGTTGCGAAATTGGGGACAGTCACCTTTTTTCGCCATCCCTTCTCGAATCTGCCGAGATTCTCCCGGCGAAAAAAGGTGACTGTCCCAATTTCGCCGCTAGTCCTGCGACTTTGCCGGGGCCGTGCGTGCCAACGTTAGGCTATTTACAGCGCGCCTCAAAGCAATTAGACTAGGACAATATGTCCGAAGGCAAATCCGGGATTAGACGAGTGGGAGTTGCCTTTGTCGAGGCAGCCCGCGCCATGTGGACCCATGAGGTCCCACGGGATGCCGGGGCTATCTCCTACTTCAGCTTGTTTGTCTTGTTTCCGGCTATTCTTGTGCTTTTCACCATTGTTCATTCTTTTCTGGGAATGTGGCAACTGCGTCAGCCGGTCGTCCAGAGGATTGTTGAACTCTTTCCGGGCTCAAAGCCGTTCCTCGAAAAAAATTTGTTGGAGATGGCCAACCCCTCCCCGGCCTTGTTTTTGGCTTGCTTCATCGTGGTGATCTGGGGATCCACCTGGGTGTTCACTTTCCTTGAGAATGCGCTGAATCGCGCATGGGAAGTCCCCAAGCGCAGGACATTTTGGGAAAGCCGGGTGCGCAGCATATCGCTTCTGGTGCTGGGCGGCACAATGTTGCTGGCATCGGTGGTCATTACCTTGGTAGTCGATGCCGAAAAGGCCCTGACCGACCAGCGTGTGCCCGCGTTCGCCGAGGATCAGATCATTAATGCGATCTGGCGATGGATCATTCAAGGAGCGGGGTTTTTGATCGCCATCACGGTCTTCTTTTGCATTTATAAACTGATGCCCGATCGCAAGGTTCACTGGCATGAGGCGCTTTCGGGAGCGGTTGTCGCAACCACGCTCTGGGAGGTAGACTGGAAAGTGTTTTCCAAGCTGGTACCCGTATTTGATTCGCTGAAAGTCTACGGGATCACGGGCGTCATCATCGCCCTGTTAACCTGGGTTTATACTTCCAGCCTGATCACTTTGTACGGCGCGAGTTTTTCGGCAAAGCTGCACCAGCCGGAACGGAAGCAGGAGGGCGCAAGCCCGGCATCCACGCCTACAGACAGCCGGCCGCAGGACCTGAATGTCCGGAAGTTCCCGCGCACTGGGCGCTGACGCACACGTGAAGCTCTCCTCCTTTGATTTCGAGCTCCCCGAACACCTTATCGCGCAGCATCCCTTGGCCGAGCGCGACCAATCGCGGCTGATGGTCGTTCGGCGCCGCACGGGCGAAGTGGAACACCGTGTCTTTCGCGATCTCCCTGAGATTCTCGGTCCCGATCACTTTCTGGTGGTGAACACGACACGCGTTTTCCCGGCGCGTCTGTGGGCGCGGCGCGCCGGAAAGCAGGAGCGTATCGAGATTCTGCTGGCCCGGGAAGAGGCCCCCGGCACCTGGCTTGCCTTGGTGCGCCCCGCGCGCAAGGCCAAACCCGGCCAAGAGTTGGAGATAGGCAGCCTGTGCGCACAAGTTCGAGAAGTGAGGCGCGATGGCAGTCGGACCCTTGAGTTCGCGCCGGCGGCGGATCTGTGGCCGAACATCGAAAAGATAGGCGAACCCCCGCTGCCGCCCTACATTCGGAGAAAAGCCGGCGAGGATCTCGCGCGGGATCGCGAACGCTATCAGACAATATTCGCCAGACAGTCTGGTTCAATTGCCGCACCGACGGCGGCGCTTCATTTTACCCCGGAGGTGCTCAGGCGCCTGGCGGAGCGGGAAATCCGGCTGTGCGAAATCCTCCTGCACGTCGGTTATGGAACGTTTCAACCGGTGCGCTGCGAGGATATCGAACAACACCGCATGGAGCCTGAGTATTTCGAAGTCACGGACGAAGCTGCTGCTGCCATCCGCAGATATCGATCCGAAGGCCGGCGCCTGGTCGCAGTCGGCACTACCACAACCCGCGTTCTGGAGCACCTGTCCCGTGGCCACGGCTTTCTCGAACATGGCGCCGCG
>JBEKYG010000091.1:0-10666 GCA_049511215.1 Acidobacteriota bacterium
ACCGGATGACTTTATACGAGCCGTGCAATTGCTCCGTGCGCACTTGGATCGAGGAATCGCGGGCTTGATCAGCTCTGAAAACGGCGGCGTTTCAACGGTGAACGGGCTGCTGCAATCCGCCGCGCTCGGCATTCCTGTGGTCGATGCGCCATGCAACGGGCGAGCCCACCCAACGGGTCTCATGGGAAGCATGGCTCTTGGCGAGGCCCACGGATACACTTCTCGCCAGGCAGCAGTTGGTGGCAATCGTGATACGGGACGTCATCTGGAACTCTATGTGGAAGCACCGCCGACTCGCTCCGACGCACTTGTCCG
Organism: Acidobacteriota bacterium; assembly: GCA_049511215.1. Taxonomy (GTDB): domain Bacteria; phylum Acidobacteriota; class UBA6911; order UBA6911; family UBA6911; genus JAFNAG01. The sequence continues at coordinate 316 of JBEKYG010000091.1, forward strand.
CCAGGCGGCGATGGAAGCCGGCGGTCTGGTGGCGGTGGCGCGGAACCCCGTGCATGCCGGCTACGTCCGAAAGCATGGGGCTCCTGGAGCCATTCACATGGCGCTGGAGCTTGGCCGACTGATCCTGCGCGAGCGGGGATTGGGAGGCGAAGCTGTCGCCAGAAAGATCGCAGCAGCTTTAGACGGGCAGGTAATCGGCTTCGGCGCCGTTGACACGTTTGAAATCGAGACCAGCGGCGGTTATGATCTCGGGCGCCTCACGGTCGGTGACGTCGAACTCACTTTCTGGAATGAGTACGCGACGGCTGAACGCGGCGGTGTGCGGCTGGCCACTTTCCCCGACCTCATCTCCACGCTCGACACGTGCGACGGGACTCCGCGCACTTCCGCCGATCTTGAGCGCGGCACCGATGTCATCATCCTCAGTGTTCCGCACACACGTCTGATCCTCGGCGCGGGAATGCGCGTTAAAAAACATTTCCGTGCTGTGGAGGAGGCCATAAAGCAACCCATTGTGAGATATGTTTTCAAGGACTGACAATGGCACTCAAACAAGTTCTGGAAATAGCGGATTTGGTGGACCGGCCGGATGCCGACGCGGAAACGTTCCGGCAGCTGTTTGCCAGTCGCGGCATGCAGGGAGCCGAGGTCGTCAAGTCTCTTGAACCGGGGCTCGCGCGCTTCTACGACCGCTCGGAATTTGCCCGGATGGTGCGCCTCTACAGCCCGATGAAACACTCGCAATCGCTCGGACGCGCAGCCGCGCGGCGACCCAGGAAGGTCGGCAGAAAATGAATCGCTCCGTTGCTGTCATTACGATCGGCCAGACACCGCGCACAGACGTCATGCCCGAGCTCGAGCGATTCCTGGGGCCGGACGTGCGCGTCGTTGAGGCAGGCGCGTTGGATGATTTGACCAAGGCCGAGGTTGAAGCGATTGCTCCTGAAACCACTGGTTCCATACTGGTCACCAGGCTGCGCGATGGTTCCGAGGTGAAGCTGGGCGAGGATTTCGTGTTCCCCCACACACAGGAATGTATCCGGCGGGTCGAGCACCAGGTCGACTTGATTTTGCTGTTATGTACCGGGAGTTTTCCGCGTCTCGATTCAAGGAAACTGATTCTCTACCCGGATCAGATCCTGTTCAATGTCGTGCGGGGTGTAGGGGCGCGGCGCATCGGTGTCTTCACGCCCGCGCCGGAACAGTTGGATCGACAGCTCGAAAGATGGAGCAAATTTGTAGCACAGGTCGTGGTCCAAGCGGCATCCCCTTACGGATCGGCCGGGCAGCTGGAAGACGCCCTCCTGAGATTCGATCGAAACGATCTGGATCTCGTGGTCATGGATTGCGTCGGATACACGCACGCTATGAAATCAAGAGTCAGGGATGTACTCAAACGCCCCGTGCTGCTTGCCAGGTCAGTCGCGGCACGCGTCACTGCTGAACTGATCGCCTGATTTTTCCAGCGTGGGGATAATATGTTCCGATTATCATCCTTGCCATGAGTACGTTCATAGCCCTGCTTGTATTGGCGACGGTGGCGTTGCACGCTTCCTGGAACTTTGCCACCCGCAAAAGCGGCATTGGGTCGGACCTAATGCTGCAAATCCACCCCGCCAGCCAATGGGGAAGCCCCGGAGCGGGCCCGCCGAAGTTAACATAAGATCATATCTCAGCACCTGACCGGCGGCCGCACCCAGGCTTGGTTCCGAAATGCAGCCAATTCGAACTATCCACAGCTTGAAGTCAAATTTTGGACCTGTTTTTTGGAACCGGGGACGCTCAGCTATTTTGCGTTTACCGATCGACCTGAGTCGTGTAACTTCAACCGCAAAACAGGTGCACGTCTTCCCAGTTTCCAAGACCTGGACCCCGGGTCTGTCTCATAACCGGGGTGCAGTCCAGTAGCCCGGCACCATTTCTTCGTGGACGCAAATATTGTGTTCCCAGTGCCATTCGAGTGTAAAATTGGCAGCTGTGGGCTCTAGGTCAACTCAGGAACAGCCCGAGAAGTTGACATGGCAATTACCGCGTAGAAGTAGAAACAGTCATCGCTCTGGAGGTTTGATCCCAAAGTGCCACTTGTTCTTCCTGACCGCGGCAGCTTGTTATTTCCTGTCATTTATCACGTCGGGAGAGGTGCAGGATGATCGAAGCCAAGCGGAAGCGGCTGCGCCGTTTCTGCCTCGTACTTATCAAGCCGTCTCATTATGATGACGACGGCTACGTCATACAGTGGTTTCGGTCGGCGATGCCTTCCAATTCGCTGGCGGTGTTGTATGGCCTGGCGCTGGAGTGCGCCGAACAAAAGGTGCTCGGTGACGATGTTGAACTCGAAATCCACGCTTACGATGAAACGAACACGCGCATCCGTCCCGAGCGCATCGCGTCGCTCGTAGAAGCCGCTGAAGCCGGGATGGTGATGCTGATCGGCGTTCAGTCAAACCAGTTTCCTCGCGCGCTCGACATTGCGGCCCCTTTGCGGCAGCGTGGCATTACGGTCGCAATCGGCGGCTTCCACGTTTCCGGCACCGTCGCCATGCTTGCCGGGCGCGATGCCGATGTCCGCCGCGCCGCGGAGATGGGGATATCGTTGTTCGCGGGCGAGGCCGAAGGGCGCCTAGGGCAGGTGCTGCGTGACGCGGCTGATGGAAGAATCGAACCGTTCTACAATTTCATGAACGATTTGCCGGGGCTCGAAGGGGCAGCGATACCACTGCTGCCGGCGGAGCGGGTCAAGCGTACCGCAGGCGCAAATACCACCTTTGATGCCGGACGCGGCTGCCCCTATCACTGTTCATTCTGCACAATCATCAATGTCCAAGGGCACAAATCACGCTGCCGCACACCGGATGATGTGGCGCGCATCGTGCGGGCGAACCTCGCACAGGGCATCCACTCGTTCTTCGTCACCGACGACAATTTCGCCCGCAATAAGGATTGGGAGGCGATTCTGGATCGTCTCATCCGTCTGCGTGAGGTCGACAAGCTTCGGATCAAGTTCACCATTCAGGTGGATACGCTGTGCCACAAGCTGCCAAACTTCATCGAGAAAGCGGCCCGTGCCGGTGTCAAGCGTGTGTTCATCGGGCTCGAGAACATCAATCCGGACAGCCTGATCGGCGCCAGGAAACCACAGAATAAGATCACCGAGTACCGCAAAATGCTGCTCGCGTGGAAGCGGGCGGGGGTGCTGACCTGGTGCGGCTACATTCTCGGGTTTCCCAATGATACACCGGAGTCAATCCTGCACGACATCCAGGTCATCCAGAAAGAACTGCCGGTTGATCTCCTCGAATTTTTCTGTCTTACGCCGCTGCCAGGCTCGGAGGATCACCGCAAGCTGCAAGAAGCAGGGATCGCGATGGATACGGACATGAACAAGTACGATGTCGCTCACGCCACCACCGAGCATCCGCGCATGTCGCGCGCGGAATGGGAGCAGGCCTATCGGTCGGCGTGGGAAGCCTACTACTCGACCGAGCATATTGAAACGGTGCTGAGGCGGGCAGTGGCAACTGGATGCAGTCCTGGCAAGGCTTTTTTCTATATGGTCTGGTTCAAGAGCTGCGTCCGCATCGAGAAAGTCCATCCACTCGAGGGCGGATTACTTCGCCTCAAATACCGGCGCGACCGCAGGTCTGGTCAGCCACTCGAATCTGCCGGGCTGTTTTATCCAAAATACCTGGCCCAAATGGCATGGAAGCAGATCCGATGGGTCTCGCTCTATGCGCGGCTGCGGCTCATCTATCGTAAGATCAAACGCGATCCGCAACGCCTCGAGTACATGGATCTCGCGCTGGAGCCGGTAGCCGATGACGAAATCAAGACGGATGCCGAAGTCTGTACCGTCTGAAGTGCCGCTGGAAACTGGGGATGCCTATTTTGCGTTTACCGATCGGCCTGGCAACGGCCTATGAGCAAAACCAACGCCTATTGCATTATAGGGTTGCGTCTTCGCGGCGATTGCGCCGCCGGCGGTGTGATGGTGAGCGTTGTGGCGTTCCAGCTTTTCACTTTCTCCGGCGTGGTCTGGAGATCTCCGGAAACCGCGCCAGGATTGCCGACTTTGTTGTAATGGCTGTAAGAGACGATGGGGCAGGTGACATTTCGCATCGTGAGGTTGGTGTAACTCATGTTTTCAACCGGGCCGCCCTGGGTGGCGTCGGCCTTGAGCCGCGGACCTGAGACGGTGCCGTCGAAAGTGCAGTTTTTGACCGTCATGCCGTCGAGGCCGCGGTTGCCCTGCCCGCCGACGGACAGGCCATGGCCAAAGCCGAAGGCGCAGTCGGCCGGAGCAGAAGGAGCCCGTCCGAGAATTAGGAGGGGTCGTTGTAGACAAAAAAACAGGTGGAAGAACGAGCTGTGGTGTTGGGGTGGTTTTTGATAATAATGGGTGTGCCAAGGTCAACTCTTCCCACTGGGGGTCAGAATGTCAAACAGCAACCTGTATGCCAGATGGTTCGTGCTCTTGTTGGCGCCAATGCTCTCATGCGGCGCCTCACCTGCGCAGACGCTCCAGATCGGATCTCTGCAGACGCCTCCGGGACAGGTGCGGTCCGGTTTCCTGGCCGTCCCCAGCGGTCCCGACGGTGAGACACAAATTCCGGTTACCGTGATCAACGGCGTCTCAGGCGGACCGGCCCTCGCCGTCATCGCCGGAACTCACGGCTATGAATACCCGCCGATTCTCGCCGCGCAGCGGCTCCGCTCCAGCATCCTTCCGGCTCAGCTGAGAGGACAAGTGATCATTGTCCACGTCGCCAACATGCCTTCTTTTTTGAAGCGGACGGTCTATTACAGTCCGATCGACGGGAAAAACCTGAATCGGGTTTACCCAGGCAAGAAGGACGGGACGCTCTCGGAGCGCATCGCCTATGTGATCACTACCGAGGTAATCGATCACGTGGATTATCTGGTGGATCTGCATTGCGGGGACGGGAACGAGTCCCTGCGTGCTTACAGCTATTGGAGTCCTATCGGCAATCCCAAAGTAGATGAGCCGGCGAAGCAATTGGCGGAGGCGTTCGGCCTTGATCAAATCGTGATCGACCGCAGCCGGCCCCGAGATCCCAAGGCCAGCCTGTATTGCGCTAATACGGCCATGACCCGGGGAAAGCCCAGCATCTCCATTGAATCCGGCGGTTTAGGAGTCGCCAGCGACGAAGGCGAGATCGCGGCCATCGAGCGCGGGGTAAATAATCTGCTGCGCCACTTAAAGATGGTGGATGGCAAAATCGAGAGGCCGGCGGCAATCACCTGGTTCGACCCGGCCCAGGTTCTCAGTTTCCCTACAACCCTCCAGGAAAAATCGGGCCTCTTTTACCCTAAGGTGAAGAAGGCGCAGCTGGTCGAGAAGGACGCCCTGCTGGGGATTGTTACCGACTTTTTCGGAAAACAGATTTTTGAACTCCGGGCGCCATTTGCCGGCGAAGTGCTCTACATCATCAGCACGCCGCCGATCAGCGCCGGCGAGCCTCTGGCTTTCATTGGGGCAATCACGGCAGTCGAGAAGAGATGACAAATGACGAATGAAGAGCACAAAACCCGCATTTCTCACCAGGTTTTATAGCGAGGCGGCGGAGATGGGCATGGATACAAGGCGCGCGACCGAAGCCCCGCAGGCGTACTTGACGTTACGTCGAGGAGCCCGACGGAGCACAACGCAGTCGACATGCCCGGATCCGACGCCGCAGTAGAAACGTGGCGAGAAGTGCAGGTTAACGCAGCGCCGCCCAGTTTCATCCCCATCCATATATCTGGCTGCATGCGGATAAGAGTGATACGCTTGAGCACGCCGTTGCCGGGGTGCACTTTCCTCGCTTCAAACCGCAAACCTGCAGCCTGCATATCGGGGGGCTTTGGGAGGCGATGGATGAACATTTCGATTTTTCTCGATATCGTACCGCGAGTGATATCTTGCACCGCGATTCTCTTTTGTTCAGGCCAAGGCGCTGGGCACGAGGAGAAAATCGTCATCGACGACCTGGACCTCGAAAAAATCAACTCCAGCAAATTGGATATTCTGAGGCACTCGAGAGAGGTCATGTACTCCTCTTCTTCCGCTCCCTACTTGGATTGCGATGGCTATCGAGAACTCCTCAGGCTTTGATGACAAGATCATCCCCATCTTATTGAGTGATAGGGATGATGGCGTTTCCAGCAATTATATCGGATCTCCCACCAACCTGATTGCCGGCGTGAATTTCAAAGAGATGACATTCGACGAATTTGCAACTTTGATCGCAGAGAAAATATTGCCCCATTCCAACTGGGGAAAAGAAAACGACACTTATTATTTCGGCAATGGAGACCCTGCCCCGGGACGATGGATGATGGAAGGAGCAGTGGATGATTTCGTCTGCGAGATCAAGATGGACAGAACCGTCTTCAAAAACGGCGAGCGGATGCCATTGGATTTCAGTCTGAGATACATGGACCGGAAAAGAACGAGTGTCGGAATTGTTGCCGGCACGCCTGCCGAAAACTATCCGGTATTCATCGTCGAAATCATGGATTCATACGGAAACTTGCTTGCCCAAAGAAGCGCATCCACTATTGCCACAAATAAGCTGAACCTAGTCGAACTGGGCGGCGGCAAACCGCAAAAGCAATATATCGGAGTAATCGATCTCGGCAAGCTTTTTGACTTCAAGAATCCCGGAGATTACACCGTCACGTTCAAGTACAAGACGGACCAAGGCTTGAAGTTCATCAGTGAGATATGGCGGGGTGAGTTGGTTTCCGGGCAGGTGTTTTTGAAGATCGTGAAATGAGGAAAGCAGCGAGCTGAATCTCAAGACCGGAAAAACCCAGGTCGCCTGGATATTTCCAGGATTACCATCACTCATGCGCGGGGCGCGCATCCCCAAACAAATACAAACTGGCTCCGACACCGGAGTCGCACGACGCGAAGTTTAACGATATTTGCAAGATACCTCTCAGCTACCCCGTTAAAACCAGGCTTGCATGCGATTTTTGGCCCTGTTTTTTTGTTCTAAGAAGTTTTTATGGATGCTAGGAGACCGGTGCCCTTCGCCAAATTCTTGCGGAACGGTTTCCGGGTGGCCGCCTGATGGTAGAAGCAGAAAAAGGCCCCTAATCTTGTCGCAAGGCCTATTTCATCCTCTTGTTTTGGACTTATTCCAAAATGGAGCAACCATTTCGCGTGGTCCGATCCCCAGCGACCCCCCAATGGTTTAGGAAGGGATCGGCGTCGCTGCTACGGTTTGGGGTAGAACAACCGAACCTCCGGCATCGGGTAGTGCTTCTTATTGAGCGTCCAAAGGGAAAGGCCGGCTATGCTGGCGGAGGCGGCAATCAGTGCGTCACCGAGCTCGAGGCTGTGAGATTTCGAGTATTTCTGCAGGTATCGTCCAGCCTCCTTTCCGATCGTTTCAGAAATCGGCAGGGTTTCGAGGATCAAAAACAGTGTTTCGATGCGCGCGCTTTCGGTTTTCCTTGCTCCAGCGAATATCTCGGCGACGGAAACCGGAGTCCACAGCAGGTTGTGGCCGCATTCCAGTAGATTCATGACGGCGCCGGCCACGGATTCGGATCCGCGCAGCCATGCGATGATCACGTCGGAATCGAGAAGGATGTCAGCCAATTCGGAACCTCTTCAACCGCGAGCCTCTCCGGAGCTTTCGAACGGCGACCTGGATGTCCTTTAGATCTCCACGATTCTTCCATATTCCAATCAATCCGCGGGCAAGCGCTACTTTATCGAGGTCTTTTCCTGGCATGTAGCGCTCACGCAAGCTGGCTCTAACCAACTCGGACACAGTCGTGGCCTTCTGGCGGCTTAAGGTCTCGAGAGTTCTTGCCATCTCTTCATCAAGGTACAACTGCGTCCTCTTCATATGTTTCCCCATGATGTATAATGTACATCGCAGACACCCGTAAGGCAACGTAAACTCCAAAATCCGCGCCCACCCCATGCTTTCTCCAGGATTGGGATTCAAACCCGTTGACTTTAGCGGGGTCTGGAAAGTGGTCGCCGGCCTGGTAGGTCCCGGCCGCCGGACCGTACCATGGAATAAGCGCCGCTCACCTCCTTGCCTTTCGTCGCACGGGCGAGCCTATTCATTGGCGCGCAACCAATCCAAGTAATGGACAGTGGATCGATATCGGCTGCGACGGGTCAAGAAAACAATGTGTTTCAGGAACTGCCATCTGGCACACGTCTCTTGACAATGTGGCACGAGCCGACGTATTCTCTTGATATGCATCAACCCCAGGTTGAACCTTCTCGCGTCGTTACCAAGCGAGCCGTCTCGCGACGGGCAGTCCGCTACCGGGAACGTGGAGCCAGTTTAGGCTTAAACGCCCGCAATACCGCCGAACTCATTCGGCAAGTCGAGCACGGATTCTCGTTCAAGGCATTACATATTCTCGCAGCTAACAGTGGCATGTCCGATCCCTTGATTGCTTCGATCATCGGTATTCCGGAACGGACGCTGGCGCGGCGCAAAGCGGCGGGCAAACTGGCGCCGCAGGAGTCCGAACGCCTTCTGCGAATTTCCAGTGTTTTCGAGCAGGCGGTGGAATTGTTTGAGGGTGATGTTGCTGCAGCTGTCACTTGGCTGACAGCTCCCCAGAAGAGCCTCGACCATCACTCGCCGCTGATCTATGCGCGCACGGAAGTGGGCGCTCGCGAAGTAGAAAACTTGATCGGCAGGCTCGAGCACGGGGTCTTCACTTGACAGTCACCGCTTGGCGCATCACCAAGCAAAAACACGCGAAGACCGCTTTCTCGGGCGAAGGAGCCCGTTTATATGGGGGGCGCTGGAATTCTCCCGGGACGGTCATCATTTACACGGCCCAATCCCAGTCCCTTGCGGCGCTGGAGATGCTTGCACATCTGGGTTCTACGGAATTGCTTGGGAAGTTTGTGTTCATTGAGGTGGAAATCCACGAATCGCTCATCACTAACGTTGACATATCCCAACTTCCCAGGAACTGGAGGGCGGATCCAGCGCCCGCCAAGCTTAAGACGCTGGGCGATGCGTGGGTAGCAGCCAGCACTTCGGTCGTGTTGCGCGTTCCGAGTGCCCTGGTGCCGGGCGAAAAAAACTATCTCCTCAATCCGCGTCACCAGGACTTTCCCAAGTTGCATATTGGCAAGCCCTTCTTATTCCGTCTCGATCCGCGTTTGGTTGAGAATTCGTAGAGCGGCAGGCCGCAATGCGGTGTCGTATCCGCAGAATTCAGATTCTTCGGCAAGTTTTGAATTTTGCAGATACGACACCCTTCATGCCCATTGTATTCTTGGGACCATCGAGAACATCCAATCGATGGGAGGCGCCCGGTGCAGACCTCTGTCAAATATGCCGGCCTTTGGGAGCGGTTTCTGGCACTCCTGACTGATTTCCTGTTGTTCTGTGCCTGTTTTTTTCCCGTAACGCGAATTGTCAAGGGTGTCTGGCTGATGTCGCCGCACGATCACAATTGGCTTTGGGGATGGTTTGTATTTGATCCCCTGTGCCTCATCTTCTTGTTGATTATGGGCTTGTACATGATTCTATTGGAAGCATGGTTCGGCGCGACATTGGGCAAAAGGCTCCTCGGCCTGCTCGTGGTGCGGACGCAGGGGGGCAGGCCCGGCTTTTGGAAAAGCTTCTTGCGGAATTTTCTTCGGCTGGTGGACAGCCTGCCAACCCTCAATATCCTGGGTGTCATCCTGATCCTGCAATCGCCCGAACGGGCTCGATTTGGGGACCGGGTTGCAGGAACCCGTGTTATCCGGGTCTGAAAGCGAGATTCTTTGAACGACTTTTGTTTACCAATGACCTGATTCGCAAGGGGTCCACACAACCTATGAAGCCAAACCTGACGAAACCGTTATGGACGTGCCCCAAGTGCGGGGCCAAGCTGATTACCAGGAACCTGTGGCATTCCTGCGGGGAAGCCACGCTCAAGGACTGGAAGGCGCGCATGGGACCTAATGCCCGGAAGTTTTACGGGGCTTCGAACAGATGATATCAGCATGCGGGGAGTATTACGTTGCCCCCGCCAAGACGCGCATCGCCTTCATGGGTCGCGTGCGCTTCGCCGGCATAACGAGCCTGTCAGAAAAGGGGATGACGATCACATTCGCCCTGCCTTTCCCACGAGGTTCATCACGTTTTGCAAACGTCAGCGAGGTGGTTCCGGGTTGGTGGGCGCATCGGTTGCGCATCACCGATCCCGGCCAGTTGGATGAGGAACTTCAGGATTGGCTGCTCGAGAGCTATCGCCTCATGGGAATGCAGAAGCGACTCAAGGAGCCGGATCATTCGTGAAAATCGACAGCGGCGTGAATCTCAAATTGAGGGTGGTGCCTGAGCGTCTGGCGGTCTGCCGGTTGGAG
>JBEKYG010000092.1:0-10628 GCA_049511215.1 Acidobacteriota bacterium
TGGGCGCTCAGCAGAGGAAATGCCGATCAAACGGGGAGAACCGGCGGAAACACGGCATGCCAACATTAGAGAAATCGACAAACGAGTGGGTTGAAAGGCAATTTGAAGCCGCCGGATCTCGCTGGAAATAGGATAGAAGGAGTTCTTAAATCACCTCTTTATGATTCCGATGAAAAGTGCACCTCGTACGTTCGCAAGAGGATCGCTTAACACATTACAATTCAAGAATCAGGACATGTTGTGATGATTCAAGAAACTATCACTGCAAAAAATCGATCCGCCGAAGCGCATCTAGCGGCGGCTGGCGCCGCGATGGATGCCCCCGTGCTCGTTATTGAGCCGAAACACGGATGGCTGCCTATCGATTTCACGGAGCTTTGGCACTACCGAGAACTCCTCTACTTCTTCGTCTGGCGTGACGTCAAGGTCCGTTACAAGCAAACCGTTCTCGGAGCAGCCTGGGCCATCATTCAGCCCGTCGTCAGCATGGTGATTTTCTCCGTCATCTTCGGGAAACTCGCTCGCCTCCCCTCCGACGATGTCCCCTACCCCATTTTCGTCTATGCAGGACTGCTGCCCTGGACGTTCTTTGCAAATGCAGTAGCCTCGTCCGGCGTCAGCCTGATTTCCGAGGCAGGTCTGCTGACGAAAATCTATTTCCCCCGCCTCTATATTCCCATGGCGGGCATCGGTGCAGGACTGGTCGATTTCGCATTCAGTCTGGCGGTCTATGCGGGCATCATGGTGTACTACAGGCAATTTCCAGGACCACCGGGGTTCCTTCTGCCGGTGCTGATCTTGCTGACAATGGTGACAGCGGCCGGGATGGGGTTTATCCTGTCGAGCATCACGATCGCCTATCGTGACTTCAAGCATGTCATACCGTTCATGATACAGGTTTGGATGTACGGAAGTCCGGTGGTCTACCCGGCGACCCTCATCCCGGAGAAGTATCGCTTGCTCGTTGCGATCAACCCTATGGCGGGCATCATCGGCGGCTTCCGCAGCGTGCTTCTGAACCGACCCATGGACTGGAAGTCGCTCGGCATTTCGACTACCGTAGCCGCCGGCCTGTTCGTTTTCGGACTCTACAACTTTCGCCGCACCGAGCGGCGCTTTGCGGATATCGCCTGAGGACGACCATGAGTGAGCCTGCTATTGTTGTTGAAAACCTGAGCAAGAAATACAAGATTGGACTACGGGCCAGGGCGAACCGCACCTTTCGAGAGGCCGTGACGGATGCCATAAAAGCGCCCTTCCGGCGTCTGCGCGCGCTGCGGGAGAAGTCGAACGGCGAGGACACGATATGGGCGCTGAAGGATGTGTCGTTCGCGGTTCAACCGGGTGAGGTGGTCGGGATCATCGGCCGCAACGGCGCGGGCAAAAGCACGCTGCTCAAGATTCTGTCGCGCATTACCGAGCCTACGATCGGTCGCGCACTCATCCGCGGCCGCGTTCGCAGTCTCCTCGAGGTCGGCACCGGATTTCACCCAGAACTCACCGGCCGCGAGAACATCTATCTCAACGGCGCCATCCTCGGTATGAAAAAAACTGAGATCGACAGCAAATTCGATGAGATCATTGCCTTCGCAGAGGTTGAGAAATTCCTCGATACCCCAGTCAAGCGATATTCGAGCGGCATGTATGTTAGGCTCGCCTTCGCCGTCGCCGCGCATTTAGAGCCGGAAATACTTATAGTGGATGAAGTTCTGGCAGTTGGAGACGCATCTTTTCAAAAAAAGTGCCTTGGGAAAATGGGGGAGACGGCGCGAGGGGGGCGAACGGTGATTTTCGTAAGCCACAACATGCCGTCGATCCAGCAAATGTGTAGCCGTGCGATCCTACTTAATGAAGGCAAGATTGTAGCGGCTGATTCAACTGATCGGGTTGTCGCCGCCTATCTCGCCGGCGCAGCTACCACCGCAAGCGCAGCAGATTTGTCTTTGTTACCGCCGGCGCGCCGACGCGGCACGGGAGTAGCTCAGTTCGTTCGGATCGAACTATTTGGGGCGGACGGGCGTATGGCACAGGAAATCCGTTTCGGTGAACCGCTTGTCGTGCGTTTGCACATCTGGGCCAAAAAGGCGATCGATCGTGTAGTCTTTGGATTCAGTTTCGTAGCAGCCAACGGCACAGAGGTGATGGGCACTACGGCGCATGACGGTGGCATGCCCAACAGCTTGGAGGCAGGGATGCAGATTTTCACCTGCGAAGTACGCCCCATGATTCTTTGTCCGGGCCACTACTACATCCGCGCAGCGATTTTTCGCCAGGGAGAGATGTTTGATTACATCGATGAAATGATCGGCTTTGACGTTCTAAATGCGGCTTTTGATCTTGCTTCGGCACCGGCGAATCATCTGGTCGGGCATATCTACATCCCATTCAGGTGGCAACATGAACAAGCTTCCCAACGAGCGCGCTGAAACCTCCTCAGCTGAACTTGACGCTTCCGAGCGTCAGTGGTGGCAAACCTTCGCCGAACTTGAATATCGTTTTGCATGGGCGCAGCCTCCTGCCATGCAGCGAATCCTGAGGGGACGCTATATGCGTGAAATCGTACGACTCGCAGGAAAGGGAGGACACATACTTGAACTCGGTTGCGGCACTGGCTGGTTGTGCTTGGCGCTTGCCCGGTCGGGAGCTAGCAATGTATGTGGTCTAGATTTCTCGCCCGCTCAGATCGCTATAGCGAAAATGCAAGCGGAAAATGCAGGATTAGCCGATCGCGTGCATTTCATGTGCGCTGATGCCACGAGCGACTGCAAACCGGGCGAAAATTTCGACTGTGTTGTCATCCACGGTTTTTTGCACCACCTCGACAAGACTGAAATCGCGAGGACATTAACGAGCGTTCGCCGGTGGTTGAAGCCAAGTGGCGTTCTCGTTGTCTTTGAGCCGATCCACCATAAAGATCAGCCAGGAAAGCCATGCTCCCGCTGGGAGCGCTGGCAGTGGATTCTGGCAAGATGGTCGAGTCGCGGTCGGCGCTGGGGCTTGCGGCGCGAATCTTCGGAAGAAGCACGCTGGCGAGCATTGTTTGCACGGCGAACAGTGGGCGTAGCACCCTACGGTCCGTCACCTAAAGAAATAGGTTTTATTCCTGGGGAACTCGAAAGCTATCTGTGCAGGCATTTCATCGTTGAACGAAAGCAACCCTGCATGGTTATGTCACATCTTGTTGTGCAGGAGTGGCTGTTGCGAGAACTCTCTCATCCGCGGCTGTCCCGCTTGCTATTGCCTTGCGTAGCCCGTGCAGCAGCTTGGATGGACCGCCGATTATTGCACCAAGCTGAACTCCCGGCAAATTTATGGGTGATGACGCTATTCGTATGCCACCTGAAGGTTTTCAATGCGTAGGGTAAATATTATCGCCCTCGGCGCGGGCCCCGCCGGACTCGGCGCCGCTTGGCGCTTACACGAAGTCGGTTACGCCGGTTGGCGCTTGATCGAAGCCTCAAACTACGTCGGCGGCTTGGCCGCATCTTTTGTCGATGACGCCGGCTTCACCTGGGACATTGGCGGTCACGTTCAGTTCTCCCATTATGACTATTTCGACCGGGCCATGGACGAGTTTCTTGGGCAAAATGGCTGGCTGGATCACGAGCGGGAATCATGGGTGTGGATGCGCAATCGATTCATTCCGTATCCGTTTCAGAACAACATCCGCCACCTGCCACCTGAGGATCTCCAACAATGCCTTGCCGGCTTGGTAGACATCACACGAAATGGGCATCCGAATCCTGCCAACTTTCGGGAATGGATATCGGCCACATTCGGACAAGGGATCGCCGATGTCTTTTTGTTGCCCTATAACTTCAAGGTCTGGGCATATCCGCCGGAATTGCTCAATTCAGTGTGGGTAGGCGAACGCGTCGCGGTAACCGATTTGAAGCGGGTGCTGCACAATCTCGTCTTTGGCAGGGATGACGTTGCCTGGGGGCCGAACAATAGATTTCGTTTTCCTGTCCGCGGCGGCACGGGCGCCATCTGGCGAGCTTGCGCGGAGCATTTGCCGCAGGACCGTTTGCGCTTCAATACGCCTGTCAGCGGCATTGACCTGGAACAGCATACTGTAGCCACGGCCTGTGGGGAAACGCTAGCGTATGATACTCTGATTGCAACGCTTCCATTGCATGAGTTGATTCGCTTGAGCGGGCAGATACAATTCAACCAGGCGGCGGAGCGTGGATTGCTTTATTCTTCTTCAAATATTTTTGGCATCGGCTTGCATGGCAACCCGCCGGAGCACTTGCGTACTAAGTGCTGGATGTATTTCCCGGAGCCAAACTGCCCGTTTTACAGGGTCACCGTTTTCAGCAACTACTCGCCCAACAACGTGCCCGACATCCGTAAATACTGGTCGCTTATGGCGGAGGTGTCGGAATCGCCCGTCAAGCCGGTGAACCACGAAAAGCTTGTTGAAGAGGTGGTGGAAGGATTGCTTGCGACACGACTGATTGCGCGGCGCGAGGACATCGTGTCACTCTGGCGTTATCGCGCTGGTTGTGGTTATCCTGTGCCAGGATTAGAGCGGGATGCCGCTTTGGAGGAGATTGTGCCCTTCTTTGAAGCGCACGGCGTCTATCCAAGGGGGCGTTTTGGGCTTTGGAAATACGAGGTGGGAAACCAGGACCATGCCTTTATGCAAGGAGTCGAAGTCGTCGAACGATTAATGAACGGCAGAGCGGAAGTCACGGCGCATGATTCAAACTTCGCCAACAGCAAGAAGCATCCATGGCCGTTCGAAACTTGGAAGTAGGGATGCCCAGAGTGCCCTGTCCACGACCCATGCACCTCCTCGGATCGAGCCGGTACCGATCAGAACCGATGCCCCTGCCCGGCTAATGGCAAGCCAATTAACGAGGCTTTAGCTAACTGTAGCGACCCCTCCCCAAATAGTCGCCTTTTGGGGGCTCTAAGGTGGGGACTGAAGTTTAGGATCTCTTGTCGATTGACGTTGCCTGCACTTGGGCACGAAACTGCCGGTACTGGTGGACAAGCGCTCTGCGGCTAATAGAGGAAAGTTGGATCTATCAGGTCGATCCATACTGCACGTGGTATTTCTATGCATTGTGGATTCCCCCAAAGATAGACTTGGCCCAGGCGCGGCTCCTGGAGGGGTCAAATAGTGAGGAGAAATCAGCATCAAGCCAAGATCATCGAGTTCCCTCCCGTGGCACCCATTCCTGGCAGCGTGTTTCGGCCATTCTGGTCGGTAATGATCCCGACATACAATTGCGCGGATTACCTGGCAGAAACGCTGAAAAGCGTGCTCGTGCAAGATCCGGGCACACACGAAATGCAGATCGAAGTCGTGGACGACTTTTCAACAAAAGACCACCCCGAGGAGGTTGTTCGAGACATTGGAAGGGGACGAGTTGCATTCTACAGGCAACCCGCCAACGTTGGAGCCATAAGAAACTTCAATACCTGCCTCGATCGCAGCATCGGACATGTCGTGCACATCTTGCACGCCGACGACACCGTTTTGCCTGGATTCTACGATCATATGAGAGCGGCATTTGAGTCGGATGAACGCGTGGGGGCCGCCTTTTGCCGAAGCTTCATCATGGACGAACACAGCCAATGGCGGAGCATTTCGAATCTGGAGCGTGACAAGCCGGGAGTTCTGGCTGATTGGCTGGCACAGATCATGGTATCATCTCGAATCCTGTTTCCGGCAATCACCGTTCGGCGCCGGGTATACGAAAACACAGGCGGCTTCCACCCGGAGCTTTTTCACTGTGCAGACTGGGATATGTGGAAGCGCGTTGCACTGTGCGCTAAAGTTTGGTTTAATCCCCAAGTGCTCGCATGCTACCGAGTCCACGGCGCTTCGGACACATCGCAACTTTCGCGCACCGGCGCCAATGTTTCCAATACACGACTCGCAATAAACATTAGCCGCACTTACCTCCCGGCCCAGCAAGGATCTCATCTATATCTCAAAGCAATGGCGATCGCGGCCCAGTCTGCACTTGGCAACGCTCGCCAGATGATAAGCAGCGGCGGGGAGATATCGGGTGCCTTTGCTCAGATCAGAGAAGGCCTCAAATGCAGTCTGGCGCCTAACGTCCTCTGGGATCTTTTTTTATTGCTATTGTGGGCCGGCGGCCTCTGGACGGGACGGCTCTGGAATGGTGTTACTTCTCGCAAAGATCATTAGACAATATCAATGTTTCCCTGGCCCAACTACCCATGCGAAGGTTCTAGGATAGGCCGGAACCTCCAGATGCGAATCCCGATCGCAGGCAATGCAACTTGACATAAAGATCCAAACCTCTGGGGATTTCCAGGGTCAGGCGGAAAGGAACATCGCGACTTTTAAAAACTGGAGGTGATCCAAATACTCCGTCAGGATCTTTAATAAAAGTGCTATGGCAGCAGTGACGCTAACCCAAATGGGTTCCGAAACTGTTCCCTGCGAAATTCACGGCAAAGCGGGGCCCAAGCGCCGACACTTCTTCTTAGCGCGCTCTCCTTCAAGCGGCGGTAACAAAGGGTTTAAGGTGGGGCGGGACATCCGGAGGCAAAAGCTCATCGAACGAATGTTTTTCTCCCGTAGGCTTGAATTTTCTCTCCTTGACAGCCGCGCGCAGAACAAACCTGGCAACGCGATCAAGCGAGGTGGTCATGACCCCCATCTGCGAAACCACCGCGGCTCGGCGCAGAGCGCGCACAGGTGACTCGCGCAGGATGGCACTGTCATCCTTGGCACAGGCCGATAACCCTAAAGATTTCCCTTATCTTGCCGATGATACACTAAGTAGCAAGCAGATTGCGCCATGGCTCGAACTTCAGCGGTTTCTCAGTTTTTCTTTTGCCTGTTTAAGTTCCGCGCCGAAGCCGCTTTAAAACTTGTTTGGTATCGGCATGTCCGGGTTACAAAAGATGAAGAGACGGTTGATTTTAGCGCAGCACAGACGGCTGCTCCGCGGACGATGCTGCGGCCGGATGGCCTTCCGAGTTCTCGACTCCCCTTGTCCTTAGTTGCCTTTAGTGAGCCTAAATAGCTCAATTGTGCATAGCATCGAGACAACCGGAAATGTGCGTGATTGTGACGGTGGCTCATATGAGCCCCTCACCAATCGAATAGAATGTAGCGATTGCAAACAAATAGGGCGAACTTATGGTTCATGAGCACCATCTGCGCAAAATAAGCCCTTCCCGAGTGGCCGTTCAAGCTCCGGCGCAACCCCACTGTTCGTCACCCTCCAGCCAGCATCTTGGACTGCGAGCTTCAACCCGATCTAATTATTACCCTTACCGGTCCACAGCGCCACGCAGCTGCTCTTTCGCAATGCAGCACCGATTGCCCAACCAATACATTGCAGTCGTCGCCAGTACGGCCTTTTCCACCATCGCGGACTTATTTTCACGGAGCATTGCATCATGATGAAACCGAATTCACTTCTAATCTTGTCACTAGGAATCGTTGGCGCCGCGCTTTCGTTCGCCTCGATTTCCGCGCACGTAGCTGCCCCACCTCCTGCTAAAAGCACAAGTCCAAACACATCGTCTCCCGACGCTCTTCCTGCATGGGTGAGCACCTTACCTCTCTGGCAGTGGTATCAGATTCCCAACACAGCACTGTCGTCTGTTCAGCCTAGTGGTGCCACCGGCTATGGAGATCCGAGTTCCAAAATAGCAGCTTGGTGTGGAGCTACACTAAAGAGGCTAGGAAGCGTTTATATGTTAGGCGCGGCAGGAGGTCACGCCGACTATGCAGGTAACGAAGTTGATGCACTCCGTCTCAATACTGAAACCCCAGCATGGGAACAGCTTCATGCACCAACTCCAACCAATCAGGTTTATAACAATACACAGTTTTACGCGGATTCCCGTCCGGCTTGCACCCATTCATATTACTCAACACAATTCATTGATTCTCTTAATCGCATGATTATTTTTGCCTCTCCAGGACTCGGTAATCCTGCACAGTGGCCCGACCCACCGACAGGTTGGCCGTGGGGAACGGGAGATCAGGGATATAGTTTTAGCTTCAATTTGTCTATAAATGAATGGGATGGGCCATACCCTAATAATTCACCACAATATATTCCACAATTTCCTGGTAATGGAGATTTTACGGCGGCGTTATGTGTTAAGCACCAAGTTACGGAAGACGTTTACCGGGATCAGAACGGTGCTGGACTGTGGAAGTGGTCAAAAGCAACCAACTCGTGGTCACAATACTCTGGGGATATTGCAGCCAATTATACTGCGGCGGCAATAGATCCAACCAGAAACCGTATATTTATTGTCACCGGATATCATGCTGGCCCCGGTGTATGGGATTTAACAACCAAGGATTGGGTCTCGGTGACTTATGGCGGTCTTGGCATAAGCGTCCTGACACAAACTGGTGGCAACTTTGGATATCCTGGCCTGATCTATGATGAAGCTAACGATTGCTTTCTTTTCTTTTATCGTGACAATGCAGCCCTTCTTGCTGTGATCCGTATCAGTAATCTCGGTGGAAACACATGGAATGTAGATATTCCTACTATGACCGGAACAGTACCAGACTTGCCGGAGGAAGCGGGGTCGCGCGGCAAGACTGGTGCGATTCTTAATGGGGTACAATATGTGCCTGAATTAAAGGGCTTTGTGATTGCAACCAAGTATGCTGATAACGTATATTTTGTCAGAACCTCAATGGGTTCTTCTACCCCTGATACTACCCCACCGTCTGTGCCCACAGGCCTTACTGCTTCTGCTATCTCCTCCTCCCAGATCACTCTTTCCTGGAGCCCTTCCAGTGATGACGTGGGCGTCGCAGGATACAAGATCTACAGAAACGGCTCCCAAGTAGGCACTACTGCCAATGCATCCTATTCTGATACCGGTCTTTCTGCCAATACGACCTATACTTACACTGTTTCTGCTTATGACTTTGCCAACAACAACTCCAACCAATCCTCGCAAGCCAGCGCTACCACTCCCAACGTTGATACCACACCCCCCACAGTTTCCATCACAACTCCCGCTTCAGGCGCAACCATCTTCGGTACAGTCACAATCCAAGGCACGGCTTCTGATAACGTTGGCGTCGCCGGAGTGCAATTTAAAGTTGATGGCTCACCTTTGGGAGCAGAAACCATCGCTTCCCCTTATTCAGTTTCCTGGGACACGACTACGTCATCGAACGGCGCCCATACCTTAACTGCCGTAGCCCGCGACGCCGCCGGCAACACTGCCACTTCTACAGCCGTCACCGTGACCGTAAGCAATTCCACGCCCCCCCAAACTGCGGCCGACACCATCGTCATAACCGATACCTCTGGGACAACCCAAACCAATCGCCCTGTTTCCATTTCCCGGCCCTTCAGACAGGGGGAAATTTCACAATTTGCCCAAGCAGTGATTAACAGCACGCCCCTGCTTACCCAGGTGGATGCTAAGAACCGCTGGCCCGATGGCTCTCTTAAATTTGCGATTATCTCGTTTATCGTACCCAGTCTTTCAGCTAATCGCTCAGTAACGGTCTCCTTCCAGAATCAATCCTCCGGCAACAACACCGGCTATCTTACCCAGTCTCAGATGCTGGATTCCTCGTTCGATTTCGATGGCATTATTCAAATGCAAGGGGCCACAACCCAGACGATTTCCGCCAGAACGATGCTTCAAAACATGTCCTTCAGATACTGGCTCCAAGGCCCAATTGTGACTTCTGTCATCCTCGAAGACAGAACCCCGGCGCGAGCATACGACAAAGACTTCGGAGATGCCTCGAAAGCCCTCCATCCTATTTTCGAAGCATGGTTTTACCCGCAGAATCATCAAGTTGATGTCGGATACACGGTCGAAAACACCTGGGCGAGCAACACAGCCCAAAACGGGATGCGCGATCTAACCTATAGCCTCACCTTATTATCCGGAAACGCGAACCCAACATCTCGATTTACCCAGACCAGTTTCAATCATATCGGCAGATCGCGTTGGCACAAGAACTACTCGATCAATCAGGCCGGCACGATCAGAGTTGATCACAACATCAAATACTTGGTAAGCACCGGCGCTATTCCACATTACGATACGACACTTACCGTTGCTCCCACTCTTCTGACCTCGAAATATTCAGAATGGCAGAACGCGGATAAAACCCTGGATGGCGATTCCGTTAAGGTAGGGCTTTACGCCAGATACATGAACGAAGGAGGCGCCAATGATTGGATAGGGTTGATGAATTTATGGGATACTTTGTATCTCCTTACGATGGATGACAGAATGAAGGAGATAACTTATGGTAATGCTGATTTGTGCGGCCGGATACCGTGGCATTTCCGAGAAGCAGACTCAGGCGCGGGATCTGGACACTACTTTGATGGCGTGTCGGTTGACACTCAAGGAAAGATAGTTTCCATCAACGCAAGACCAACAATAGTTCTTTCTCAATTGGTAACAAATGATACGGCTCCCGCCGACAAAATAAACACAGGAACCATCAGCGATGACGGTTGGCCGTTCGATTCTACGCATTGGCCCGACCTTGCTTATATTCCGTACTTGTTCAGCGGTCGCTTCTATTACCTCGAGGAAATGCAGTATCAGGCAGGATTTGCTGTCGGCTGGTACTACAATCGCCCCGGAAACACCGGATACTTTCGAGGAGAAACCAGAGG
>JBEKYG010000093.1:0-10543 GCA_049511215.1 Acidobacteriota bacterium
TGCTTTTTAGGCAGCTTGCCGCGCAAGGCCAACTCCGTTTTTTCCGGCGTTTTTGTCTGCACGTACCCCCAGCGGTTTGAGATGCGGTGGACATGGGTGTCGACACACATTCCATAATCTCCGTAGCCGAGGGTGATCACCAGGTTCGCGGTTTTGCGTCCCACGCCCGGAAGCTTCAGCAACTCATCCATTTCGCGCGGTACTCTTCCCTCATAGTCCCGCAGCAGCATCTGGCTGGTCTTTTTGAGGTTCTTCGCTTTGGTGTGATAGAAGCCTGCCGGGTAGATGAGCTCTTCGATTGCTTCAACCGGGAGCGAGACGATGGCGTCGGGTGTAGGAGCGCGTGACAGGAGGCGGCGCGAGGCCTGCTCGGTCACAGCATCCTTGGTGCGCAGAGAGAGGATGGTGCTGACCAGGGTTTCAAAAGGGCGATCGATTGCCTGCTCGGCGACGATGCCGACGGCTGGAACTTTCCATTTGCGGACTTCCCGCCGCAAAACGCGCAGCACCTTCTCGATCGTGCCTGTGTCCATTCTAGACGCCTTTACAGTTCATCCGGCAGCCACTGGTCGAGCGGGCACGCCGCCGCCGGATCGCCATGAAACAGCCGCTCCATAAACGCATCGACCTGAAAAATCCTGATTTTCATATTTCCCTTTTCCAATTGGGTTCAATCCTGAGGGCGCTCGAAAGGGTTGCGTACTTTGAGGAAGTCGAATTTCCTGAAATCGCGATCATTGGTGTAAAGGGTATTTACCCCATGCTGTCGCAGGAGAGCCGCCAAATGGGCGTCGGGCACCATGTTTCCTCGTGCGGGAACGTCCCTGACGATCTCGCGGTAAGTTTCCCAAAATCCCTGTTCTTCTGTAAGTACACGGATGTGCGGCAGCCGGATGAGCGCTTCGACATTGTTCATGGCTTCATCCGGGGCAAGCGGATGCGCAAAAACCGAGCTGTGAGTGGATATTCTCAGGTACGCCATAAGTGTCGACCAGGCAACGCAAATGAGTTCGCGCCCGGAGGCGAGTTGAGACAGCAGTTCCTGGGCGCGCGGCGCAAACGGGCTTCCCCGATCGGAGGCATACAGGAGAACGTTGACATCAATCGCGTGGCTCATGAGCTTCGGCCGCTGTCCGAGTGTGGTTTGCGTTCATCTTCCATAGCCGCATAGACGGCTTCCTTATCGGCCAGATCCACGCGCGCACCCATCGGCTTGGATATCCAATGAAAGGCCGGGCGAGCGGGCTGTTTGGTTTCATAGTGCGCCAGCGATTCTGCGAGCAAATCGGATACCAGGCGGCCGAGCGACTTGCGCTCGAGCTTCTGCCTGCGCTTCAAATCCTTCAAAACCGGGGCATCAATGTCAATCGTGGTTCTTGTCATGATGCTTGATGATAAAACAAAACGCATCAGATGTCCATCATCGGTGTGTGAGGCAGGGGACCGGCGACGGCAAAATCCTGGCATAATTCTATTTCTGGAATTTTTCGCCCCCAAGATCCCTGTGCTTACCAAAAACTCCCTCCAGCTTGAAAACATTGCACTTCCGGAATCAGCCTGCTAGCCTCCCGGTTCATGCATAAAGTTGTGGTCGTGCTGCTTTGGCTATGTTTTTTTCCAGTCTTGGCGGCCTGCATCGAGCGGTTGCGGTATAATCCAGTTTTTAACTCTACCGACATGACCAAGAAGCCATCACCAACCGAGAGCGCGCTTTCCTATTCGAACATCCCGTACGGAAAGGCTCTGATCCATTCCTCGAAATTCGAGATCAGCACGCCGTTCCAACCTTGCGGGGACCAGGCCGTCGCTATCGAGAAGCTCGAGCACGGCCTCGAGGATGGGGAAAAGCACCAGGTGCTGCTTGGAGTCACGGGCTCCGGCAAGACCTTCACCATGGCGAAGGTCATCGAGGCCCTCCAGCGTCCGACCTTGGTTCTGGCCCACAACAAGACGCTGGCCGCGCAGTTATACCGGGAATTCAAATCCTTTTTCCCCAACAACGCGGTTGAGTATTTCGTCTCCTACTACGATTACTATCAGCCTGAGGCGTATATTGCCGCGACGGACACCTACATCGAGAAGGACGCTCTGATCAACGATGAGATCGATCAACTGCGGCACTCGGCCACGCGATCGCTGTTCGAGCGCCGGGATTGCATCATCGTCGCCAGTGTTTCCTGCATTTATGGATTGGGGTCGCCGGAAGCCTACTATGGCATGCTCCTATTCCTGGAGAAGGGACAGCGAATCAAGAGAGACGAGATCCTGCGCCGCCTGGTTGAGATGCAGTTTGCGCGCCAGGATTTCGAGCTGGTTCGCGGGCATTTTCGGGCGCGCGGAGACGTTGTGGAGGTGTACCCCACTTACGAGGAATACGCGATTCGAATCGAGATGTTCGGTGATGAGATCGACTCGATTGCCCAGATCGATCCGGTGACCGGACGCGTGCTGAAGAAACATGAGCGGCTGCCCATCTACCCCAAGTCTCATTATGTCCAGCCTCGCGGACAGCTCCTGAGCGCCATCGATACCATAAAAGAGGAGCTGGAGCAGTGGCATACGCATCTGATGCAGGAGGGGAAGGAGCTGGAAGCCCATAGAGTTCAGCAACGCACGTTGTTTGACCTCGAAATGATGAAGGAACTGGGCTATTGCCGCGGTATTGAGAACTACTCTCGCCACCTCACAGGACGCAAACCCGGCGAGCCGCCCCCCACCTTGCTTGACTACATGCCCCGCGATTGGATGCTCTTTGTCGACGAGGCTCATGCGACGGTGCCGCAAGTGCGCGGCATGTACTTCGGAGATCGTTCGCGTAAGGAAAATCTGGTAAAGTACGGGTTCCGACTGCCTTCGGCGCTGGACAATCGGCCCCTGAGTTTCAAGGAGTTCGAGGAGCGCGTAAACCAGGTGATTTATGTGTCGGCTACTCCCGGGCCTTATGAGCTGACCAGATCCGGTGGCGCATTCGTGGAGCAGATCGTACGCCCGACGGGGCTCACGGATCCCGAGGTCGAGATCCGCCCGGTAGCAGGCCAGGTGGACAGTCTGATGGAGGAGATCCGGGCGCGAGCCGAGCACAACGAGAGAGTGCTGGTCACCACGCTGACCAAACGCATGGCCGAAGATCTGGCGGCTTATTATACGGAGCTGGGCTTACGGGTTCGTTACCTGCACTCCGAGATCGAGACCCTGGAACGAGTGCAAATACTTCGGGCTTTGCGGGCGGGCGAATTTGACGCCCTGATCGGCATCAACTTGCTGCGGGAAGGTCTGGATCTCCCCGAGGTCTCGCTGGTGGCCATCCTCGATGCCGACAAGGAAGGGTTTCTCCGCTCTACGACCTCGCTGATCCAGACCATGGGTCGAGCGGCAAGGCACATCAATGGCAAGGCAATCCTGTTTGCCGACGCGATGACCGGATCGATGCAGGCTGCCATCGAGGAAACCAATCGCCGGCGCGCCTCCCAGAAGCGCTACAACGCAGAAAACCACATCGTCCCGCAATCGGTGGTCAAGCCGCTCGATCACGAAATGATTAGGATCTACGAGGGTGACTACTACGAAGTGCCGGAGGTGGCCGAGGTGGCTGGACGCTATTCCTCGCATGAGGAACTGGATAGGGAGATCCAGCGCTTGGAGAAGGAGATGCGCGAGGCTGCCCGGCAGTTCGAGTTCGAAAAAGCCGCGACCCTTCGCGATCAAGTCAAAAAACTCAAGAAAACGGAGATGGAGTTCCTGACTCCTGGGTCGGAATCATGATCTATGCCATTCAGGCGGGTGGGCCGCTGCGCGGCGCCGTTGAATGTCCCGGTGACAAATCGATCTCGCATCGCTATGCCATGCTGGCAGCGCTTGCCCGGGGGGAATCGGAGCTGCGGTACTTCGCCGGCAGCGAGGACTGTCAAAGCACGTTGCGCTGTCTGCGTGGCCTGGGGATGAAGATCCGCACAGAGGATACCTCCGTCTTCATATCGGGCAATGGGCTTCGTGGATTGAAACCGCCAACCGCACTCCTGGATGCCGGGAATTCGGGCACCACCATGCGGTTGCTTAGCGGCATTCTAGCAGGCCAATCTTTTGATTCGACCCTCTCGGGAGATGAATCGCTCTCTGGACGCCCGATGAGAAGGATCATTCAACCCCTCAGCCTCATGGGCGCGCGCATCAGCTCTCGCGAGGGTGGGCTCCCGCCGCTCGAAATCACGGGCAGCAACCTTCGTGGGATCCGCTATGCGCTTCCCGTCGCCAGTGCCCAGGTCAAATCCTGTCTTCTGCTTGCCGGCTTGTACGCCGACGGCGTTACGGGCGTGGGAGAAAAGGTCGCGACCCGGGACCATACGGAGATCGCGCTGCGGCAGTTCGGCGGCACGGTGCGATATCGAGGGAACTGGATCGAAGTCGAACCCGAGCCGGCATTAGAGGCCCGTCGGCTCGAAATCCCCGGGGATCTCTCTGGCGCCGCTTTCTTTATCGTGGCCGCGGCCCTGGTCCCCGGCTCGGAACTGCTGCTGCCAAGGGTGGGGTTGAACCCGAGGCGCCGGGCACTCATTGACTATCTCGATCGCGCGGGCGTGAGGGTATGGGCTGAAAACGAGTCGGAGAGCGCCGGTGAAGCACGCGGTGACTTGCGGGTCCGTTATGATCCGGCGTTCTTAGGCAAAAGACTGCCACCGATCCGGGCGGAGTTGACGGCTGCTCTGATCGATGAAATCCCCGTGCTCGCGGTCTTGGGATCGCAGGCCGGAGGGCTGGAAATCCGCGACGCACACGAGCTGCGCGTCAAGGAAAGCGATCGGATCGCGGCCGTCGTCGCAAATCTTTGTGCCATGGGTGCGGAGGTGGAAGAGCATCCCGATGGGCTGACCGTGACAGGAAGACAGCGCCTTCTGGGCACGCACGTTGAAACCAAAGGCGATCACCGAATCGCGATGGCGTTCGCCGTGGCAGGATTGACGGCCTCCGGCGTGACGGCCATCAACCGCGCTGAATGTGCTGATGTGAGCTTTCCGGGATTCTATGACGCCCTCGCCCGCGCCAGATCCGACCTCCAACCTCAGAGCTCAGACCTCAATCCCGGGAATTGAGTGTTTTTGGTCGGAAGTCGGAGGTCGGTGAATGAAAGGTTCGAATCTTTATCTGCTGGGATTTATGGGAGCGGGAAAGACCGAAGTCGGACGCCGCCTGGCTGAGTTGCTTGGCTGGCCCTTCATCGATCTCGATCTGGTGATTGAAAAGCAGGAAGGGGCATCCGTTGCCGAGATATTCCGTCGGCGGGGCGAAGCGTACTTTCGCTCGCTCGAGCGGGTGGCACTGCAACGCGTAAGTGAGGCTCAAAACACAGTGGCAGCAGTGGGCGGAGGCGTCTTCTGCAACGCCGAAAACCAGGAAACCATCGCTCGTACCGGAACCAGCATCTGGCTGGATGCTCCCATCGAAATTCTGTTTGCCCGGTGCAGCGCCGATCCCGCGATGCGACCTCTTTTTGCCGGGATCGAAGAAATGGGGCGGCTGCTGGAGAGCCGCCGACCCTCCTATGCCAAGGCGCAACTGCACATTCAGGTCGGCGACCTGAGCGTCGATGACCTTGCCCGCCGGATTCTGAACGAAATTCGGGGACATCAGTTTCATGACAGGATACGGTGAATCTGTGCCAGATGACCGGATGCCAGGACTCCGAAAAATCAACCACAGTTCATCATGAGCAGCCCGGCGTCTGAATCACAAGGTCCATAATCAATGACTTGTCGGGTCCAGAAATTTGAGGCAGAATAGCAGCTCGTTTTCAGAAACTGCATTTCCCTAGCTTGAAACGGATGAGGTGCTCTTGTCGCGTTTTACCAAGGGGCATGAACTGCACAGAAGCGCCTGGCCGACCTGGATAGCGATCAGCCTCACGTTGATCACATTGTGGCCGGCTGCGGCCAAGGCCGCGGAAACATCGCAGGACCTTCCCAGAGACGACAACCAGATCTGGTTTGATGGTCAATTCACATTGCCTCTGAACCAGAATGTGGATGTGGACGGGTCAGGAGGACTTCGGCTTGGGCGCGGCTTGGATCACCGGGTCTTTGAGCATGCGGGGGCAGCTGTTTCCTTCAAGGTATTGTCTTTTCTGAGCATTGCACCGTCGTACAACTACGTGGCATCCCAACCCATCGCCGCAAAGGACGTGAGGGAGCAGCGCTTCGCAGTCGACGGCACGCTCACGCGGCGATTGTTTGGCTTCGAGATCAGCGATCGCAATCGGTTTGAGAGGCGAGTCATGCCGACGATTGCCTACTTCCGCTACATGAACCGGTTTCTTATTGAGCATCCTCTCGAGATCGAAAGACATCGCATCAGTCTGATGATTTCCGACGAGATCTTTCACGACGGCGCACTCGGAATCTGGTCGCGCAACCGTTTTTCCGTTGGGTTTGACAAGCAGGTGAGCAAGAACATCTCGCTCGAGTTCTATTATCTGCGCCAAAACGACCACTACTGCTATCCGGGCGATATTCACGCTTTCGGAATCAACTTCATATCAAAATCCACGCGCAAGCATTCGCGATAGGATCTCTTAAAAAGGGACAGCACGATCCTACCCGCTCAAGTCCAGCCTCCGAATTTTGAAACCCTTTCGCCTTGCCTGTCACTTACCTACCGACAGAGTGAGAATAACGGATTGCGAAAGGATCAACTTCGATCGCCTGGGATCCGTGAGTGGGAAGGTTGACATCAGCGGCGTACAGGGTGTTTTCCACGTGAACAGCGTGAGCGGCGGAGTCAAGTTGCAGGGTGTTTCAGGCGTAGTGAACGCATCCTCCGTCAGCGGGAGCGTAGATGCTGAGATTACGCGACTCTCCGGAACCGGTGATATGAAGTTTTCCTCGGTAAGCGGCAATGTCAACGTTAAGGTACCCCTCGACGGCATCGGCAGCATTGAAATGTCCAGCCTAAGCGGTTCTCTCGAGACCGATTTCCCGATTCAGGTACAAGAAAATCGTCCGGGACGATCTGCGCGCGGGACGGTGGGCGCCGGCCCGAATAACCTTCACATCAGTACAGTCTCCGGTAAGATCAGCCTCCACAAAAACTGACCTCGCGCGATTCCACGCAATTCAGTGCGCCGGGGAGCTGGGGAGCTAGGGAGTAGAGGGAAGACTCAGCCTTTATACATTTACCCCCTGCCCACCAGCTCCCGTGCTCCCTCGCTCCCCACATCCCATGCTCCCCCGCTCCCTAGCTCCTCCGCACCCCCGCTCCTTTTATGAGGTTCGCGGCCCCTTTTTAAGGTAGTCTTGTTCCGTTGCAACCCGATGCTTTTTAATTTTGCCGATCCGGGGAGGCTGGTAGAATCACGGCCCTTTGAGCATGACTAGGAAGCAGCACAACTACGACGAAGAAAAGATCAAGACCCTCTCGTCGTTGGAGCACATCCGGAAGCGGACGGGGATGTACATCGGCCGCACCGGCGACGGCTCTGACTACGACGACGGCATCTATATCCTCCTCAAAGAGGTCGTGGACAATGCTGTCGATGAGTTCATCATGGGTTACGGCGACCGCATCGCCGTGACCATCGCCGGGCAAAAGGTCGTTGTGCGCGATTTCGGCCGCGGCATTCCGCTGGGCAAGGTGGTCGACTGCGTCTCGCGCATCAATACGGGGGCTAAATATAGCGACGATGTCTTCCAGTTCAGTGTGGGCTTGAATGGCATCGGCACGAAGGCTGTCAACGCGTTGTCGCAGCGGTTTGAGGTCCGCAGTTTCCGGGGCAGCGAACATGTCGGTGCGACCTTCGAGCGCGGCAGGCTGATCAAGGAGTGGAAGGGCAAGTCGCCCGAGGAGCCGGAAGGCACCTTTGTCAGCTTTGAACCGGACCCGGAGATCTTCGGCGTCGCAACGTTCGCTCCAGTTAACGTCATCCGGCGCTTGCGGCTCTATTCCTTCCTCAACGCGGGTCTGCGGATTGAATACAACGGCCAAGTCTTCATTTCCCGCAACGGTCTGCTGGATCTGCTTCGCGACGAAGTCGGTGACGAGGCGCTCTATCCGCCCCTGCATTACCGCTCCAGGATGTTGGAACTGGTCCTCACCCATACTCAGCGCTTTGATGAGACCTTCCTCTCGTTTGTCAATGGCCAGTATACCAGCGACGGCGGCGTTCACTTGAGCGCGTTCCGGGAGGGGCTGGTTAAAGGGTTCAACGAGTTCTCCAGGGGCAGGTTCGAGGGGGACGATATCCGCGAGGGGATGGCGGGCGCCATCGCCATTCGTCTGAAGGACCCGGTCTTCGAATCGCAGACCAAGAACAAGCTCGGCAACGCCGAGCTGCGCGGGGAACTCGTCGGGCAGGTTCGCGAAGTTGTTGCGGACCTGCTTCACCGCAACCCGAAGGCTGCCGAGAAAGCCCTGCTCAAGATTGAAGAGACCGTCAAGCTGCGCAAGGAGCTTCAGTCGATCAAGAAAATGGCACGCGAGCGCGCCCGGGCAACCTCCATTCGGGTGCCGCAGCTCAAGGACTGCAAGGTTCATTTCGACAAGCGCACCGGGCGTGGCGTTACCTCGATGATCTTCATTACCGAGGGCCAATCGGCTGCCGGTTCGATCGTGAGCTGCCGCGACGTGAACACCCAGGCGATCTTCGCCCTCCGCGGCAAACCGCTCAATGTCTGTGATCTGCGGCGCGACGTGATGTACAAGAATGAGGAGCTCTACAATCTCATGCGCAGCCTGGACATCGAGGATACAGTCGAGCACCTGCGCTATCACAAGGTCATCATTGCCACGGATGCGGATGTGGATGGCCTACACATCCGCAATCTCCTGCTGACGTTTTTCCTGCGCTTTTTTGAGCCCGTGGTCCACGAAGGCCATGTACATATCCTCGAAACCCCGCTCTTCCGCGTGCGCAACCGGAAAGACACCATTTATTGCTATTCCGAGAACGCGCGTGACGCGGCCATGAAAGAGCTGCGCGGGGCGGAAGTAACCCGCTTCAAGGGCCTGGGGGAGATCTCGCCGGCGGAGTTCAAGCGATTCATCGGCCCGGAGATGCGCCTGACACCCGTGCGCCCGGCCAACCGGCGCGGCGTGCCGGCAATCTTGGGATTTTACATGGGCCGCAATACGCCCGAACGGCGGCAGTACATCATGAATCACCTCGTCGTTGAGGCTGAACCATGACGGACGGGCAGAAGACACTTCCTCTCTTCGGCGAGGAGCAACCCGCCGATGGTGCATCCGCGGCGGAGTCTGGCGCTCCGCCTACAGACGCGGGCGGTAGCCGCCGCGCGACGGGCGATGGGCCGCTCAAGCAGCTGATGGACGAAAACTTCCTTCAGTACGCCTCTTACGTCATCCGCGACCGCGCGATCCCGCACCTTGACGACGGCCTGAAGCCCGTGCAGCGCCGCATTCTCTACTCCCTCCACGAAAATGATGATGGCAAGTTTATCAAGGTCGCCAATATTGTCGGCTACTGCATGCAGTTTCACCCGCATGGCGACGCTTCCATCGGCGAAGCATTGGTCGCGCTGGCAAACCGGCTGTTCCTCATCGAGCGCCAGGGTAACTTCGGCAACATCTTTACCGGAGATCCCCCGGCTGCGGCGCGTTACATCGAATGCCGTCTGACGGACCTCGCGCGCGAGGAGCTTTTCAACGATGATTTGACGGAGTTCGTGCCCTCCTATGATGGGCGCAAGCAGGAGCCGGTCACGCTGCCGGCGAAGCTTCCGCTGCTGCTGATGCTGGGCGCGGAGGGGATTGCCGTCGGCATCTCCACGCGCATTCTGCCGCACAACTTCGCCGAACTGCTCGAGGCCCAGATCGCCATCCTCGGGAAAAAGCCGTTCCGCCTGCTCCCTGATTTTCCCCAGGGCGGGCTGATGGATGCGGATGCCTACGACGATGGACGCGGTCACGTGCTGGTGCGCGCACACATCGAAAAGAAGGACGCGCACACGCTCGTCATCCGGGAACTCCCCTTCGGCGCCACCACCGACTCGCTGATGGCCTCGATCGAAGACGCCGCCCACAAGGGCAAGATCAAGGTCAAAAGCATTAACGACTTCACCGCAGAGGCCGTGGAAATCGAGATCCAGCTGCCTTCCGAACAGGATCCCGGCCGCGCCATGGAAGCGCTCTATGCTTTCACCCAGTGCCAGATGCAGGTCGCCAGCCGCATCGTTATCATCCGGGATAATAAGCCCGCGGAAATGGATGTTCCCGCAATCCTTCGCTACAACACGGCGCGGCTGGTGGAAATCCTGCGCCGGGAGCTGACGCGCAAACGCCGCCGGCTGGCCGAAGAGATTTACCATCAGACGCTGGTCCGCCTTTTCGTCGAGAACCGGGTCTACCAGCGGATCGAAGACTGCGACTCAGCGGAGGCGGTGCTGCAGGCAGTGTTGGAAGGACTGCAGCCGTTCCGCGGCCAGTTGCAGAGGGATGTGACTCGTGAAGATGCTGAGATGCTGCTGGGCATCCCCATCCGGCGGATTTCGCTTTTTGATCTCGAAAAGAATCGCACGGAAGTCGAGCGCCTCGGCGGAGA